>DWZY01000087.1 GCA_019117325.1 Candidatus Brevibacterium intestinigallinarum | reverse complement strand
CACGTGATCGCCGCCCTGCGCTCCGTGGTCCAGCGGACGGGTGACGACACGATCCTGTCCCTGCCACAGGCGGGGACCGTGCGGATCGGTGGGAAGGATGTCGCCCACACGGCGCTCGCGCAGGATGCGGGGCTGAGCCACCTCGCGGTGCCGCTGCGGCGGCTGGCACCCGTGTGGCAGGCAGAGTCCGGTGCAGCCCGCGGCAGCACGGCCTCGGGCTCGAGCGCACCGGGCAGCACGGCCTCGGGCGACCTGCCGCCGGCTCTGCTGCGGCCGTGGGAGCGGCTCGCGGAATGGACGGAATCCGGCCGCGGAGTCTGGCTGCGGATCCCGGGTGAGGCGGCCTCGGCTGCGTCGTCCGTCACGAGCTGGGTGGAGGCGGCGGCACTCCCGTGGACCCGCGTGGGAATGGCCCGGGAGGGGCTGGCAGATTTCGGTATCCTCACGGGTGAGGAACTGCCCACCGGCAGTGTCCCGCTGCTGCCGGAGACGGCCTCGGCGCAGCGCAGCCGGACCCACGTGCGGATGGCCGGCGCACTCGCCCGGGCGTTCGCGGATCAGGCGGGGTGAGACCGCGAGGAGACCAGCGATGACGGACATGCCCACGCAGACGGAGGACCTGGCCCAGCGCGCCTCCGCGCTCACCGCGCGGATCGAGGAGCTGCGGCACCAGTACTACCAGGAGAACGCAGCGACTGTCCCGGACGCGGACTACGACGCGCTCATCGCGGAGCTCGAGCAGCTGGAGCAGGACCATCCGGAGCTCGCCAAGGCGGATTCGCCCACGCAGCACGTGGGCGGTGCGGTCGACACGACGACGTTCGAGGCCGTCGACCACCTCCAGCGGATGTACTCCCTGGACAACGTGTTCTCGCTGGACGAGCTGAATGCCTGGTTCTCCCGCGAGCGCCACGCGGTGCCCGCCGGCACGCGCTGGCTCACGGAGCTCAAGATCGACGGACTGGCCGTCAACCTCCTCTACCGCGACGGCGAGCTGGTGCGGGCAGCCACCCGCGGCGACGGCACGACCGGTGAGGACATCACCCCCAATGTGCGCACGCTGGCGGACATCCCGCACCGGCTGGACACGGAGTTCCCGCCCGCGCAGGTCGAGATCCGCGGCGAGGTGTTCTTCCCGGTCGAGCGGTTCGCAGAGCTCAACGCGGCCCTCGTCGAGGCGGGCCACAAACCCTTCGCGAACCCCCGCAACGCGGCCGCCGGGTCGCTGCGGCAGAAGGACTCGCAGGTGACCGCCAGCAGGCCGCTGCGGATGCTGGTCCACGGGATCGCGGCGTGGGTGCCGGCGGATGACTCGCACCCGGAGCCCGCGGCGCAGAGCGAGGTCTACGAGCAGCTGCGCTCCTGGGGCCTGCCCATCAGCGAGTACTACACAGTCTGCGAGTCCGCGCAGGAGGTCGTCGAGTACATCGAGCGCTACGGGCGCGATCGGCACTCGGTGACGCACGAGATCGACGGTGTCGTCGTCAAGGTCGACGACCTCGCGACGCAGGCGGAGCTGGGATACACGTCCCGGGCGCCGCGCTGGGCGATCGCGTACAAGTACCCGCCGGAGGAGGTGACGACCCGCCTCCTGGACATCCGCGTGCAGGTGGGCCGCACTGGCCGTGTCACCCCATTCGCGGTCATGGAGCCGGTGCTGGTCGCGGGCTCCACCGTCGAGCGGGCGACCCTGCACAACGCGCACGAGGTCACCCGCAAGGGCGTGCTCATCGGCGACCTCGTCGTCATCCGGAAGGCCGGGGACGTCATCCCGGAGGTGCTGGGCCCGGTCGCGGACCAGCGCGACGGCAGCGAGCGCGCCTTCGTCATGCCCACGACCTGCCCGGCGTGCGGGTCGGAGCTCTACGAGCAGAAGGCCGGCGACAAGGACCTGCGCTGCCCCAATACGCGCTCGTGCCCGGAGCAGCTGGTCAATCGCGTCATCTACTTGGCTTCGCGCGCCGCGCTCGACATCGAGGCGCTGGGGGAGAAGGCCGCCTACGCCCTCGTCGCGCCCGACGCGTACGAGGACACCCAGAACACGGAGTGGGACGCTGAGGCGAAGGAACCGGTGCCGCTGGAAGGCGCGACCGCCGCTCCGCTGACCTCTGAGGCGTTCCTCTTCGACCTCACCCCCGCGGAGCTGGAAACCGTCCGCACGTGGCAGACCGTGCGGAAGGACGGGGACGAGCGGATCGAGCTGGTCCCGTACTTCTGGACGAGGCCGCAGCTGCACACGTCGAAGGCGCAGAAGGGCGAGGTCAAGGCACCGGGCCGCCCGCGGAAGAACACGCAGACCCTGTTCGACGAGCTGGAACGGGCGAAGGCCGCACCCCTGTGGCGGGTCCTCGTGGCCCTGTCGATCCGGCACGTGGGACCGTCCGCGGCCCGCGAGCTGGCTGCGGCCTTCCGCTCGATGACCGCGATCCGCGAGGCGTCGCTCGAGGAACTGGCCGCCGTCGAGGGCGTGGGCGAGATCATCGCGCAGAGCCTCCTGGACTGGTTCGAGGTCGACTGGCACCGCGAGATCGTCGACCGCTGGCAGGCCGCCGGCGTCGTCATGGACGACGGGCCGGCTCCCGGTGTGACTGCCGGCGCTGCGGGAGCGGGCTCCGCGGATGGGGCTGCGGACGGTGCCGGTGCGGCGGCGGGTGAGGGGGCCTCGGGCGCGGGGTCGGACCCCGAGGCCGCGGCCGCGATCCCGGGCGTCGACGAGTCCGTGGCCGCGCAGGTCGCGGCCGGGGTGGCGTCGCAGGCACTGGCGGGCCTCACGCTCGTGGCGACCGGATCGCTGGAGAGCTTCACGCGCGACGGGATCGCGGAGACGATCCGGGCCGCCGGCGGCAAGCCCTCAGGATCCGTGTCGAAGAAGACCGACTACCTGGTGGCAGGTGCGAAGGCCGGGTCGAAGCTCACGAAGGCGGAATCGCTGGGCGTGACGGTGCTCGACGAGGAAGGGTTCCTCGCGGTGCTCGCTGCGGGGAGAACCGTGGAAGCTGCCGGATGACGTCGCGGGCAGGACTGAGCCCAGCGCGTGAGAGCAGCCGCGCACGGTGACTGCGGTCGGCAAGTGAACGGTGCTGCAGCGACGGAATGGGTGGTGTGACCGCCAGGTCCACAGCGTGCGCACAGGCGTGCGAGAGCTGTGTCCCAGGTCGCAGTGAAAGGATCGGGCCATGAACATCGGGACGCGCCTGATCCTCTCCGCTGCACTGGCGGTCGGATCCACGATCGGCGCAGCAGCTCTGGGCCAGACGGCCGTTCGGGATGCGCAGGCGGAGATCGCACAGGCACCCACCGGATCGACCACCCTCACGACAACCACTGCCGCGGATGTCGCGGAGCGCGAGGCCGGGGTCCGCAGCGAACTTCTCGCAGCAGCCGAGGCTGGAGAGATCTCCTGGGCCGCGGCCGAGCGGGTGGGCGAGGACCTCGCCGGATACATCCGCGGCGATCGCAGCGCCGGCGTCATCTGAGCACACGGTGGACTGCTGCGCAGTCCAGTAGTCGCATTCCAGCACACGACCAGCGCCCCCGGACCACACGCGTGATCCGGGGGCGCTCGTCATGAGTGCGGCGCGCGGTGCGCCTGGCCTCACGGGAGGGTGAGCCTCGTCAGTGCTCGACGGCCTTCTCCGCACCGTGGCCGGTGAGCGAGCGGACCTCCATCTCTGCGGCCAGCTTCTTGCTCTCCTCATTCCGATCCGTCAGCGACCCGATCCACCCCAGCAGGAAGCCCAGCGGAATCGACACGATCCCGGGGTTGGACAGCGGGAAGATCGCGAAGTCCACGTTCGGCCCCAGCATTGCGGTCTCCGACCCGGACACGACGGGGGAGAGCGCGATGAGCACGACGCACGTGATGAGCCCGCCGTACATGCTCCACACCGCTCCGCGCGTGGTGAACCGGCGCCAGTACAGCGAGTAGAGGATCGTGGGCAGGTTCGCGCTGGCCGCAACGGCGAAGGCCAGTGCGACGAGGAACGCGATGTTCTGCCCCTGCACGCCGATCCCGCCCAGGATCGACACCGCACCGATGACGAGGACGGTGCGGCGGGCGACCTTGACCTCCGCCTGTGAGTCGACCTCGCCCTTGCGGACGACGTTCGAGTAGATGTCATGCGCGAACGAGGCGGCGGCCGTGATCGTCAGTCCCGCGACGACGGCCAGGATCGTCGCGAAAGCGACGGCGGAGATGATGCCCAGCAGGACGGGCCCGCCCAGCACGGCCGCCAGCAGCGGAGCCGCGGAGTTCACGCCTCCGGGTGCATTCACGATCGTCTCCGAGCCCACCATCGCGGCAGCGCCGAAGCCCAGCACCAGGGTGAAGAGGTAGAAGATGCCGATCAGCCAGATGGCCCACACGACGGACCGGCGGGCTTCCTTGGCGGTGGGCACCGTGTAGAAGCGCATGAGCACGTGCGGAAGGCCCGCGGTGCCCAGCACCAGGGCCAGCGCCAGCGACACGAAATCGATGGGCAGCGCCCCGTACTGCAGACCCGGCGCCAGCAGCGCCTCCGGCGGATCGGAGATCGAGTTGGACACGGCGTCGTCCAGGACGTCGGAGAAGTTGAAGCCGTGCTGCCACAGCACCCAGACCGTCATGATGAAGACGCCGCTTATCAGCAGGAACGCCTTGATGATCTGGACCCACGTGGTGCCCTTCATGCCGCCCACCAGCACGTAGACGATCATGACGACACCCACGATCGCGATGACGAGCGACTGGCCGACCCGCGAGTCGACACCCAGCAGCAGGGACACGAGGCCGCCCGCGCCGGCCATCTGGGCCAGCAGGTAGAAGAAGCACACGGCCAGTGTCGTGAGCGCCGCGGCCATGCGGACGGGACGCTGCTTGAGGCGGAACGCCAGCACGTCCGCCATCGTGAACTTAGCGGTGTTGCGCATGAGCTCCGCGACCAGCAGGAGGGCGACCAGCCAGGCGACGAGGAAGCCCACGGAGTAGAGGAATCCGTCGTAGCCGTTGACGGCGATCGCGCCCACGATGCCCAGGAACGAGGCCGCGGACAGGTAGTCGCCCGCGATCGCGAAGCCGTTCTGCGGGCCGGAGAAGGACCGGCCGGCCGCGTAGTAGTCCGCGGCGGACCGGTTGTTCCGGCTGGCGCGGAAGACGATGACGAGCGTCACGACGACGAACGCCAGGAAGATCGAGATGTTGAGGATCGGATTGTTGACGGGGGTGTCCTGGGACTCGGCGGCCCAGAGGAGGGGGCTGGTGAGGGTGCTGCTCATGCGCGGGCCTCCTGCTCCTCGAGATCCGTGCGGATCGCCTGCGCCTGCGGATCCAGGCGGCGATTCGCGAAGACCACGTAGATGCTCGTGATGGCGAATGTCGTGACGAACTGGCCCAGCCCCAGCACGATGCCCATGTTGACGCTGCCGAACACGGGGCGCGCCATGAAGTCGTGCGCGTAGGCGCCCAACAGGACGTAGACGGCATACCAGAGGATGAAGAAGGCGGCCATGGGGAAGACGAAGCTGCGCTGCGTCCGCCTGAGGCTGGTGAACTGCTCCGATTCGTTCACCGCGATGTAGTCGATGCCCTGCGTGCCGGGCGGTGGCTGGTCGGATCCGCTGTCGTGTGATGCGCTGCTGTGCGCGGGACCGTCGTCGGTCATGTTTCCTCCGTGGTTCGGCGGAATGCTCCCGGATCCACGAGTCCCGGCCGCCGCACTCCACCCCGAGTGCCGACAGCGTCGATGCTGCTGGCGAGCCGCGTGAGTCTCCGGGCCCGGTGCGCTCTGCGCCGGACCGTCACATCGTATGTGATGCGCGTCTCATGGCAATGGATATGTGGAGGTCCGGTCAGAATTCGTCACATGCCTCTGCCGTGCCGGGGTGTGAGACCGGTCGCCGTCGTGGCGGTGCACCGGCCCGCGCGTCGTAGACTGGCGGGCGGTATCGAACGACGGAGAAAGGGTGGGGATGGCTGACGGAGCCGCGATCACCGCTGGACAGGTCGAGCACCTGGCGGAACTCGCCAGGATCGCCATGACCAGCGACGAGTTGGAGAAGACCGCAGAGGACCTGGGCAGGATCCTCTCCAGTGTGGCCCGCGTGACGGAGGTGGCCACGGACGACGTCCCCGCCACCAGCCACCCCATGCCGCTCACCAATGTGCTGCGCGACGACGTCGTGGGCACCCCGCTCACCGCGGAGCAGGCGCTGTCCGGCGCTCCCGCGTCCGAGGACGGCAAGTTCCTCGTCCCGCAGATCCTGGGGGAGGACTGACATGTCGAACGACCTCACCCGCCTGACCGCCGCCCAGCTGTCCGCTGGCCTGCGCGCCGGCGAGTACTCCTCCGAGGACGTCACGCGCGCCCACCTCGACCGGATCGAGCAGACGGACTCCGTGCTGGGCTCCTTCCTCACCGTCGAGCCGGAGCAGGCGCTCGCCACCGCCCGTGACGTCGACAGCCGTCGCGCCGCCGGCGAGGAGCTGCACCCGTACGCGGGCGTCCCCGTCAGCGTCAAGGACGTCGTCGTGACGGAGGGCATTCGCACGACCGCCGCCTCGCGCATCCTCGAGGACTGGATCCCGCCGTACGACGCGACGATCAGCACGCGGATCAAGGACGCGGGCCTGCCCATCCTGGGCAAGACCAACATGGACGAGTTCGCGATGGGATCGACGACGGAGCACTCCGCGTTCGGCCCCACCTGCAACCCGTGGGACACCACAACGGTTCCGGGCGGATCATCGGGAGGTGCGGCGGCCTCGGCGGCGGCCTTCCAGGCACCACTGTCAGTCGGCACGGATACGGGCGGCTCCGTCCGCCAGCCGGCCGCCTTCACGGGCACCGTGGGTGTGAAGCCCACGTACGGCTCGATCTCGCGCTACGGCATCATCGCGATGGCCTCGAGCCTCGACCAGGTGGGGCCCATGGGCCGCACCGTCGCGGACGCGGCCGCGCTCCACCAGCTGCTGGCCGGGCATGACCCGAAGGACTCGACCTCGCTGTCGGATCCGGTGCCGGACTTCCTGGCGGCCGTCGAGGCCGGCGCACGGGACGGCTCCCTCACGGGCAAGCGCCTGGGCGTCGTGAAGCAGCTGTCCGCGGATGACTACGACGCCGGAGTGCGCACCGCCTTCACGGCCGCGCTCGACCTGGCGCAGGCCGCGGGTGCGCAGATCGTCGAGGTCGACCTGCCGTCGCTGTCCTACGCGCTGGACGCGTACTACCTCATCATGCCGTCGGAGGCGTCCTCGAACCTGGCCCGCTACGACGGGATGCGGTTCGGCCTGCGGGTCGAGCCGGAGTCCGGCCCGGTCACGGCGGAGACGGTCATGGCCGCGACGCGTGCCGCCGGCTTCGGCGCAGAGGTCAAGCGCCGCATCCTGCTGGGCACCTACGCGCTGTCGGCCGGTTACTACGACGCGTTCTACGGCTCCGCGCAGAAGGTGCGCACCCTGGTGCAGCGCGACTTCGCGGCTGCCTTCGAGCAGGCGGACGTGCTCGTGACGCCCACGACGCCCACGACGGCGCTGCCGTTCGGGATGGAGGACGACGCGGATCCCATGGCCCTGTACCTGGGCGATGCCGCGACGATCCCCGCGAACCTGGCCGGCATCCCCGGCATGAGCCTGCCCGCGGGACTGGCGGACGGGATGCCCGTGGGCTTCCAGCTGCTGGCCCCGGCGAAGCAGGACGCGCGCCTCTACGAGGTGGGCGCCGCGATCGAGGCGCTGGTGAGCGATGCCGCCGGTGCACCCGTGTGGGCGGGCGTTCCCACGGAGTACGCGGCGGACGCCGCTTCCACGACGACGAGCGCCTGAGGCCGGGGAGGAGACAGACATGAAGTTCACCGAGGCAGTCGCGAAGTACGACCCGGCCCTGGGCATCGAGGTGCACGTGGAGCTGGGCACCGCGACGAAGATGTTCGATGACGCCCCCAACACCTTCGGCGGCGGAGCGAACGAGAACACGACTCCCACCTCGCTGGGCCTGCCGGGCTCGCTGCCGGTGGTCAACCGCACGGCGGTGGAGTACGCGATCCGCATCGGCCTGGCACTGGGGTGCGAGATCGCCCCCACGTGCCGGTTCGCGCGGAAGAACTACTTCTACCCGGACCTGGCGAAGAACTTCCAGACCTCGCAGTCGGACGAGCCGATCGCGCATGACGGCCGCATCGACATCGAGCTGGAGGACGGCACGATCGTCCCCGTCGACATCGAGCGCGCCCACATGGAGGAGGACGCCGGCAAGAACACCCACGTGGGTGGGTCGTCCGGCCGCATCCACGGTGCGGACCACTCGCTGGTCGACTACAACCGGGCCGGTGTGCCGCTGGTCGAGATCGTCACCCGGCCCATCACGGGCGTGGGGGAGCGGGCTCCCGAGGTCGCGGCCGCCTATGTGCGCACGCTGCGGGACATCTTCCGGGCGATCGGCGTGTCCGAGGCCCGCATGGAGCAGGGCAATGTGCGTGCGGACATCAACGTGTCCCTGCGTCCCAGCCCCGATGCACCGCTGGGCACGCGGACGGAGACGAAGAACGTCAACTCGTTCCGCTCGATCGATGCCGCGGTGCGGTTCGAGATCGCGCGGCAGGCGGACATCCTGTCCTCCGGCGGCGAGGTGCTGCAGGAGACCCGTCACTTCCACGAGGCGGATGGCTCGACGTCGTCCGGCCGTGTGAAGTCCGATGCGGATGACTACCGCTACTTCCCGGAGCCGGACCTGGTGCCGGTGGCGCCCTCGCGCGAGTGGGTCGAGGAGATCCGGGCGAATCTGCCCGAGCTGCCGGCCGCCCGCCGTCGCCGCCTGCTGGACGAGTGGGGCATCAGCGACCTGGAGATGCGCGACATCATCAACGCCGGCCTGCTGGATCCGGTCGAGGCGACCGTGGTCGCCGGTGCAAAGCCGGATGCGGCCCGCAAGTGGTGGATGGGCGAGATCGCCCGCGTCGCCAAGCAGAAGGACGCCGAGGCCGCGGAGCTTGTCAGCCCCGCTCACGTCGCGCAGCTGCAGCAGCTGATCGACGACGGGAAGCTCAACGACAAACTGGCCCGCAAGGTGCTGGCCGGGGTCCTGGACGGCCGCGGCGCACCGGCCGAGGTCATGGAGGCTGACGGCCTGCAGATCGTCGAGGACACCGGAGCGCTCGAGGCCGCGGTGGATGAGGCGATCGCTGCCAACCCGGACGTGGTCGAGAAGATCAAGGGCGGGAAGATGCAGGCGATCGGCGCGCTCATGGGCCCGATCATGAAGGCCACGCGCGGGCAGGCGGACGCCGGCAAGGCGCGCGAGCTGATCCTGGCGCGCATCAACGGCTGACGCAGACAGCGACACCGGGCTCTCGATCCGCTGAGGTGCACGTACACGCCTGAGATCGGCGAGATTCGGGCGGGTGCGTGCACCTCAGCGGGTACCCGGTCCTCTCCATGCACCTCAGCGAGACCGGGGTGAACGGGGCCGGGGTGAGGAGCAGCTTCCTGGAAGCTCCTCACCCCGGCCCCTGTCTGTGGGGAGCGTCCCCGCGGGGACGCTGCGCTCGTCCGTCAGGTCGACGTCTCCGCGGGGACGGGCGTCAGAACGGGGCGGCCCGCCGACTGCGGGATTGCGCGGTCAGTCGAGTGCGACCTGGGCGGGGGTGTCGAAGATCCCGCCCTGGAACTCGAGGACATTCGGTGAGGCATCAGCCGGGACATCGAAGACGATGACACCGGATGCGGTGTTGCCGGGGTTGATCTCCTCGAGCAGGAAGACGTCGCCGCTCTCCGTCGTGTAGAGGCTCGCCTCGGAATCCGTCGCGTACGTGTTCCCCGCGTCATCGAGAAGCTTCACGTCGTCCTCGAAGAAGTAGCTGGGCGAGCTGCCGGTGTTCTTCACCGCGATGTCGACGAGGATGTACTGGCCCTGAGCGGTGGAGCCCAGGAATTCGTCGCCCACCTGGCTCACACCGGACTGCACGTCCGAGACCGTGATCTCCCAGTCTCCCGTGGCCACCGCATCGCCCAGACCGAAGGCGGCTGCGGCCTCGGCGGGTTCGTCAGCCTCCTCGGCGACGGCGTTCTCCGCTTCCACCGCGTCCTGACCGGCGGCCTCGTCCGCGTCTGCGGAGTCGGGCGCATCGGCGGTTGCGGCCTCGGCCTCGGCGGTGTCCGGCGCAGACTCTTCGCCACCGCCGCCGGCGATCCCGATGACGACGAAGAGGGCGACGACCGCGAGCACCCAGAACCACCAGCGCTTCAGCAGCGGCTTCTTCCGCTTGGGCGGGACCGGAGCGCCGGGATGCGGGCCGGTGGGCATCCCGGCACCGTACGGGTGGGGAGCGCTGGAAGCCTGCGGGTGGGCGGCCGGGTGGCCGGGCGCACCGTACTGGCCGGGGGCCGCGTACTGGCCAGGCGCTGCTGTGTACTGGTCCGGCGCGGCGTACTGAGTGGGGGCGGGCTGCTGGCCGACTGCGGCGCTGCCGTCGTGACCGGGCTGGGCCGGGTGGCCCTGGGGCGTGTGGGGCTGGGACATGGTGCTCCTCGGGATCCTGTGCCGAGGACGACTCCTCAGCGCGATGGATCCAGCATCGGCCGCACGGCATCGGTCCCACCTCGTCCGATCGGCCTGATCCGGCCGGCCGATCGGACGATTCCTGTGGGCCCGGAGCTGACCGATCGGACGATCCCCGTGTCCGCGGTCCCGGATACGGTGAGCCCGTGAGTACAGAGAGCCCATGGTCAGGTCAGCCGGGTCGGACGACGCCCGGCGACTGGACCGCGCCCGCGCAGCAGCCCGCGCACGTGCACCAGGGTTCGCCTGCGCACCGGCCGGCGGCAGGAACGCACGTGCCGGGGAATGCCGAGCCAGGGAATGCGGTGGTGGACGCGCGCCAGCGGCTTGCCCGGCACGACCGGCGTCGTCGGTGGCGCATCGCCGGTGACATCGCGGTGGGCGTGCTCCTCTACGTCGTGGGTCTCGTCATCGTGATGATCGCGTCGACGGGCATGCACGGTGCGTTCGGCGCAGACGGGCAGCTGAGCGGCGTGGGTGTGCTTCTGGTCCTGCTGGGCTGGGTGCTGTGGCTGACGGTGTTCGTGCGCTCGCGGTGGCCATGGGTCCCGCTGGCGGCCGGGCTGGTGCTCGCGCTGCTGGGCGGCGATGTGCTGCTGCTCCTCATCGGCGTGTTCCACGCGGTCGTCCGCCTGCCCCGTCGGCAGGCGGTCGGGGCTGCCGTCACGGGGGCG
>DWZY01000086.1 GCA_019117325.1 Candidatus Brevibacterium intestinigallinarum | reverse complement strand
CGAAGAAGATCGCGGCGGCCCACGGCGGCAGGGTCTGCGTGATGTACTCGGAGATCGCGATGAGGGGACGGCCGTCACTGGGCACCACCGCGGCGGAGGCCACGCCCACGACGACGCCCAGGATGATGAGCGGCGCACCGATGACGGCGGCCAGGAACAGCCCGCGCTGCCCGTCCTCCGGCGTGCGGGCGGACATCGACATCTGGAACGCGGCCTGCGCCAGCGGCACGTTGACGATGAACGTGCCGAACCAGGCGACGATGAGCGATACCCCGGCGTTCGCGGGGGCGAGCAGCTCCGGGTGCGCCCGGGTGTGCTCCGCCAGCCCGTCGAGGCCCGGGGACGCGAGGATCGCCCACACGCCCACCACGAACATCGCGCCGATGACGATGACGTTCATCGTCTGGCTGAAGGCGACGGATCGCATGCCGCCGAACACCAGGAAGGCCAGCAGGATGACCGCGGTCAGCGCGATCGACTGCCAGAGCGTCACGTCCGTGATGACGGTGAGGGCCGAGGCGAACGCGATCGCGGTCGCCAGCGAGTACATGGGGAAGGTGAAGCCGGTGATGACAGCGGCCACACCCTGTGCGGCCCGGCCGAAGCGGTCGCCGATGAGACCCGTGACCGTCACGACGAGCTTCCGTCGCAGCGGCTTCACCAGCAGGAGTGCGATGAGGATGATCTGCACGGTCTCCGCCACGCCGTACCAGATCGCGGAGATGCCGGTCCGGTAGCTCAGCTCGACGATCGCGATGTACGACGAGCCGGAGAACAGACCGGTGATGCAGAAGGCGACGGTCCACGGGCTGAACGACCGGCCGCTCACGAAGAAGTTCGAGCCGGTCGCCCGGCGGGAGACGACCCAGCGCCCGCCCACCACGAGCCAGACGGTGTAGGCCAGGGCCAGCCCCAGGGTCCAGAGGCCGACGGCGGTCATGCGCGCTCCCCCGCGCGGTCCGCGTTCACGACGGTGAGGAACGGCTGGGGCGCGGCACCCGCGACAGGGTAGCCCCAGGCCGCGTTGCTGAGCGCCTCAGCGGCGCCGTCTGCGGCCTCGGCGACGAACGACCACACGACCTCGAGACCGGTGTTCGCATCGCGCAGGAGGTTGATGGCCGGACACGTGCGCTCAGCAGCCGCCGCGAAGGAGATGAGCTCCGTCTCGCGCGTCTCCCCCGTCGCGATGAGGATCTGCAGCCGGTACGCGTACATGTACGGCTGGACGTCCGCCTTGCCCGCCAGCCCGCGGGTGTCCTGCTTCGCCAGCGTGTACGTCTGCACCGCGTCGACGGGCAGGCCGCGGCGCGCGGCCGACTGGTCGATGACGACCGTGATGCACGCGTTGACCGCACCGGCCAGGTACTCCATGGGCGTGGGGCCCTCATCGCGGCCGCCGATCGCCACCGGCTCATCGGAGACGAACGCGAAGTCGCGCACCTGCACCCGCGTCTGCTGCGAGCCGGTGCCGGTGCCCGCGGCCCGGAGCGTCTTGGCGTGCTCCGCGGCCGGCAGTTCGGTGAAGCGGGGGTGCGGGGCGGGAGCGGGAGCGATGCGGGTGCCGGAACTGCGCGGCAGATCCGCGGCCCGGAGGGCAGAAGCTGAGGACATGCGGACAACCGTAGGACTCGCGCCGACACATCGTGCCGCGCTTCGTCACATTGTCACAATCCGTCACCCCCGCGGGCGGCGGCACCTCCGGGCGCAGCTGGCGGGGTTGGGTGCCAGGTCACCGGCGGCCGAGGCCCCGTGGACGCCCGTGCGGCACGTCCGGTCGAACGCGATGAGGGGTGCGTCGCAGCCGTCCCCCGCAGGGCGGTGCGTCTGCACGCAGGCCGGCATGTGCGTCTCGTCACCGCGCTGCAGGAGCGGCCAGGAGCGGATGCAGCGGGCGCTGGTCGTCGAGCTGAGGAGTGGCATGATCCATCCCCTCAGAAGTCGTTCGGAGCGTAGGGCGCACGCTCCAGGGCCAGCAGTCCGCGGGCGCGCACGGCGGCCTCGTCGGAGGCCTTCGTGATGCGGCCGGCGCGGGCGAGGACGACGGGATCCGCACCGCCCAGGTACAGGGAGCCCAGCTCCGGCACGCCCATGCGCAGGTCCGCCGCGCGGCCCTCCGGGGAGTCGTAGGTGTCTGCGATGCGCTCGACCGTGCCTGCTCGACCGTCCGAGCGGAGGCGGTAGACGCCCTCGGCGTGGTCCATGTCGTCGCGGACCGCCAGCGTCAGCTCGCCGGCGACGGAGTACGGACGCGCCTCGAGCGCCTTGACGACGTCGAGGATCCGCAGCCACATGCCGTCGCTCTGCCCGGTGATCTTCACGCGGCGCGGATCGGTCAGCAGCCACGGCAGTGGCGACTCCTGCGCGGAGTAGCCGAAGCGGACGCGCTCGACCAGGTCAACGGCGCCCAGGAACGCCCACAGCGAGGCGTAAGCGGCATCGGATGCGGCGACGAAGTCCAGGACCTCGAGCGTCGCCGGGGTGACGTCCCAGCCGGCGAAGCGGTAGCTCACGTACCCGTCCGGCTCGCCGTGCTCGTCGTAGTGGAGTGCGGCCCGGGTGGAGGGATCCGCCTCGTCCGTCGTGAGGTTGAGGTCGCCCGAGGCCACATCGACGAGGACGCGCTGGCGTCCGGTGGCGCCCGGCGACATGTGCTGGAAGCGCTCGTAGAGCTGCGGGCCAAGGTCGCGCAGGACGTGCGGGTCGACCATCTCGACGCGCCGGTCGGGCTCGACGGCCATCGCGAAGCCCGCGCGGGTGTCGACCTCGACCTCGTTGTACCAGGTGGCCGCACCGAAGCCGAAGCGGCGGTAGATGCTGCCCTCGGTCACGGTGAGCGCGGCGAACGGGTAGCCGGCCTCGGCGGCCTTCGCCAGGTTCGCGGTCATCATGCTGCGCAGCAGGCCGCGCCTGCGGTGGGTGGGGCGCACCGTCACCCATGTGATGAGGTGGGCCGGCACGAGGACTCCCCCGCCCACGTTCATCGTCTTCTCGAAGTGGGCGAACGTGGCGACGGGGATCATGGGGTCCAGGGCGAGGGCGGGTGCGCTGTCCGCGTAGACAGCCGTGAAGACCCGTTCGTCCGCGATGGCCCGCTGTGTGCGCTTGAGGAGCTTCTCCCCCTCGACGCGCTTGTCGTGGAAGCCGGCGCGCACCGCCTGCATGTACGCCGTCGTGCGCTGGTCGGGGGCGCCGTCCTCCAGAGCCGGTTCAAATGTCTCGAAGCGGTATTCGGTCACGCGACCAGGGTATAGCACTGCCGCACCGTGCGGTGGGTCACACGCCGCCGGACGCGGAGCGCCCCGCACCGGTGGGTGCGGGGCGCTCGGCTCGTCGATCCGTGTCAGGGGTGGGACACGGGGTGGGGATCAGCGCGCTGCGGTGCCCTCGACGTAGTCGTCCTCGGAGTCCTTGAGCCAGGCGAACATCTGGCGCAGCTCGCGGCCGGTGGCCTCGATCGGGTGCTGCTCCTCCTTGGCGCGCAGCTCCTTGAACTCCGGAGCGCCCGCGGCCTGGTCGTCCATGAAGCGCTGAGCGAACGTGCCGTTCTGGATGTCCGCGAGGACGGCCTTCATGTTCTCCTTGACCTCCGGCGTGATGACGCGGGGGCCGGAGACGTAGTCGCCGTACTCGGCGGTGTCGGAGCAGGACCAGCGCTGCTTCGCGATGCCGCCCTCGACCATGAGGTCGACGATGAGCTTGAGCTCGTGCAGGACCTCGAAGTACGCGATCTCCGGCTGGTAGCCGGCCTCAGTGAGGACCTCGAAGCCGTACTGGACGAGGTGCGAGGCACCGCCGCACAGCACTGCCTGCTCGCCGAAGAGGTCCGTCTCCGTCTCCTCGGTGAAGGTCGTCTTGATGCCGCCGGCACGCAGGCCGCCGATCGCCTTCGCGTAGGCCAGAGCGGTCGTCCAGGCGCTGCCGGAGGCGTCGACCTCGACGGCGACCAGGACCGGCACGCCGCGGCCGTCGATGAACTCGCGGCGGACGACGTGGCCCGGGCCCTTGGGCGCGACCATGACGACGTCGACGCCCTCAGGAGCCTCGATGTAGCCGAAGCGGATGTTGAAGCCGTGGATGAAGACCAGGGTCTTGCCCGCGGTCAGGTTGTCCTTGACGGACTCGTTGAAGATCTGCGCCTGGACCTGGTCCGGGGCGGCGATCGTGATGACGTCGGCCCACTGGGCGACCTCGGCGGGGGTGCCGACGGTCAGGCCCTCGGCCTCGGCCTTGTCGCGGCTCTTCGAGCCCTCCTTGAGGCCGATCCGAACCTCGACTCCGGAGTCGCGGAGGCTGAGCGAGTGCGCGTGGCCCTGCGAGCCGTAGCCGATGACGGCAACCTTCTTGCCCTGCAGTGCGGACAGGTCTGCGTCATCGTCGTAGAAGCGCTCTGCTGCCATGGGGTTTCTCCTTCTCGAATGGTGGGATGCGAATGCCCGCGTCCCAATCTAGTACGGGCCGGTCTCAGCCCGAAAGTGTGTCTCGAAATCAGCGTCCGGACCGGTCGGTCATGGACTTGGGCCCGCGACCGATCGCGATCATGCCGGACTGCACGATCTCCTTGATGCCGAAGGGCTCCAGCACGCGGTGGAGCGCATCGACCTTGTCCTGCTCGCCGGTCGCCTCGACGCTCACCGCGTCGAGGCCGACGTCGACGATCCGCGCGTCGAACATCTCCACGACGGAGGCGACCTGCACCCTCGTCGCGGCGTCGGCGCGGACCTTGAAGATCATGTGGGCGCGGCGGACCGAGTTCTCCGGCTCCAGCTCCACGATCTTGATGACGTTGACCAGCTTGTTGAGCTGCTTCGTCACCTGCTCCAGCGGTGTGTCCGCGACGTCCACGACCACCGTGATGCGGGACAGTCCCTCGACCTCGGTCGTGCCGACGGCCAGGGAGTGGATGTTGAACCCGCGGCGAGCGATGAGACCCGTGAATCGGGTCAGCACACCGGGCTTGTCCTCGACGAGGACGGACAGCGTGTGGCGGCTCATGCCTCTTCCCCCTCCTCGGACTCGCCGGAGAAGTCCGGGCGGATGTCGCGGGCGTACTGGATCTGGTCGTTGCTCACGCCGGCGGCCACCATGGGCCAGACCATCGCGTCGGCCGGGACGACGAAGTCGATGACGACCGGGCGGTCGTTGATCTCCAGCGCCCGGGTGATCGCCTCATCCACGTCCTCGTTGCGGGTCACGCGGATGCCCTCGCAGCCGTACGCGTCCGCGAGCTTCACGAAGTCCGGCACGCGGACGGACTCGTGACCGGTGTTGAGGTCCGAGTGCGAGTAGCGGCCGTCGTAGAACAGCGTCTGCCACTGGCGGACCATGCCCAGCGACGAGTTGTTGATGATCGCGACCTTGATCGGGATGTTGTTGATGACGCAGGTGGCCAGTTCCTGATTGGTCATCTGGAAGCAGCCGTCGCCGTCGATCGCCCACACCTGGCGGTCGGGCTCGCCCACCTTCGCGCCCATCGCGGCGGGGACCGAGTAGCCCATCGTGCCCAGGCCGCCGGAGTTCAGCCACGAGTTGGGGCGCTCGTACTCCACGAACTGCGCGGCCCACATCTGATGCTGGCCCACGCCCGCGACGTAGACGCCCTCGGGTCCCGTGAGCGCGGAGATGCGCTGGATGACGTGCTGCGGATCGCACAGGCCCTCGTCATTGGGCTCATATCCCAGCGGGTAGCTCTTCCGCCACCCGTCGGCCAGCGTCCACCACTCGGAGCGCTCATCCTCCAGGGCCTGCGGGTGGTGCGCGCGCAGGTCCGTCAGGAGGGCGTCGAGGACCTCTGCGGCGTCGCCCACGATCGGGACGTCCGCCGTGCGGTTCTTGCCGATCTCCGCCGGGTCGATGTCCGCGTGGATGACGCGGGCCAGCGGGGCGAAGGAGTCGAGGTCGCCGGTGACGCGGTCGTCGAAGCGGGACCCGATCGCGATGAGAAGGTCGGCCTTCTGGATCGCAGCAACGGCCGGGACGGTGCCGTGCATGCCGGGCATGCCCAGGTGCAACGGGTGCGAGTCGGGGAACGCGCCGCGCGCCATGAGGGTTGTCGTGACGGGGATGTTCGTCGCCTCCGCCAGGGCCAGGAGCTCCTGGTGGGCGCCCGAGCGGATGACGCCGCCGCCCACGTAGAAGACCGGGCGCTTCGACTCCGCGATGAGGGCCGCGGCCTCGCGGATCTGCTTGGCGTGCGGACGGTTGACCGGGCGATAGCCGGGCAGATCCAGCTCCTCGTCCCAGACGTACTCGGCCTCGGCCTGCTGGGCGTCCTTCGTGATGTCGACGAGGACGGGCCCGGGGCGGCCGGTGCTGGCGATGTGGTGCGCCGCGCGGATGGCGTGCGGGATGTCCTTGGCCTGGGTCACCAGGAAGGAGTGCTTCGTCGCGGGCATCGTCATGCCGACGATGTCCGCCTCCTGGAACGCATCCGTGCCCAGGAGCTTGGACGACTGCTGACCCGTGATCGCCAGGAGGGGGACGGAGTCCATCTGCGCGTCCATGAGCGGGGTCACGAGGTTGGTCGCGCCCGGGCCCGAGGTCGCCATGCAGACGCCCACGCGTCCGGTGGCCGCGGCGTAGCCGGTCGCCGCGTGACCGGCGCCCTGCTCGTGCCGGACCAGGACGTGCTGGATCTGCTCCGAGTCGAGCAGCGGGTCGTAGGTGGGGAGGATGGTGCCGCCGGGCAGGCCGAAGACGGTGTCGACGCCCAGCTTCTCAAGGGTGCGGATGACCGCCTGCGCGCCGGTCATCACCTCCGGCTGCGAGCGGGAGCCGCGGTGAGCGACCCCGCCCGGTGCGGGCACGGGACTGGGGGTGGGTGGGGTGGCGCGGGACTTCTGCGCCGGTGCTGGGCCTGCCACGGTGGGCTCCTTCGGTGATCGATTCCCTGATGGGCGTCTGGAGCGACGCCCTCATGTCCCGCCCTGCCTGTGCGCCGCTCCCCGTCCGGGGTGCCTCGCACAAAAAAACGCCCCTCCGTTCTGGAAAGGGCGCGCGGGACGTCGTCAGTCGACAGCTACGGGGTCACCGCGCGCTGGGTAATGACGACGAGAAGGACGTTCATGAGTGAGACAGTACACAGCGCGGGCGCGGGAATCGAATCGCACAGCCATTGGTCTCACGCAGTGAGATGCTAGGACGTCAGAGTATGGACGGAGCGTGGTCACCCGCACAGGGCTGCTCGACACGAGGGCGATCGGTTCGACACCGCCCCGTGGACACCCGTGTTCCGGACACGACACACTGGCCTCGGTGCGAAGAATACGGGCCACCGCCGCCCTGCGACGGCGCGCGCGTCGGTAGGCTTGAGGGCGATGTCCGCTCCCCTGCCCGCGATCCCCACGGCGCCTGCCGGATCCGCACAGATCCCGCTCGATCCGCCGCCGCTGCCGTGTGCCCACTTCGATGCGGGCCGCTGCCGGTCCTGCACCCTGCTGCAGGTTCGCACGCAGACCCGTCTGACAAGGCTGCAGGAGGAGCTCACCCAGCTGCTGGACCCGTTCGCCGAGGCCGCCTCCCCCTGGCGCTCCCCCGTCCGCAGTCCCGAGGCAGGCTTCCGCAACCGGGCGAAGATGGTTGCCGGCGGCACG
>DWZY01000085.1 GCA_019117325.1 Candidatus Brevibacterium intestinigallinarum | reverse complement strand
GACATCGTCGCGATCATCGGCACCGTGTTCGGCGTCGCCGTCTCGATCGGCCTGGGCGTCCTCCAGATCAACGGCGGTCTGGGGCAGCTGTTCGGCATCCCGCAGAACGCCGGCTGGCAGCTCATCATCATCGGCGTCGTCACAGCCATCGCGATGATCTCCGTGGGCCTGGGCCTGGAGCGCGGCATCAAGGTGCTCTCCAACGTGAACATCGTCAGCGCCGTCGCACTGCTGCTGTTCGTCCTGGTCGCCGGAGGCGCGACGCTCTTCATGCTCAAGGGCACGATCGAGTCCTTCGGCTCCTACCTCTACAACCTGCCGGAGCTCGCCTTCTGGAACGACTCCTTCGCGGACACCGGCTGGCAGAACACCTGGACGGTCTTCTACTGGGCGTGGACCATCACGTGGTCGCCGTTCGTCGGCATCTTCATCGCCCGCATCTCCCGCGGACGCACGATCCGCCAGTTCGTCATCGGTGTGCTTGCGGTCCCGTCGCTGTTCTCCGTCATCTGGTTCGGCATCTTCGGCTACGCCGCGCTCAACATCGAGCTCAACGGCGAGGGCGGGCTGGTCGAGCGCGTCGTGGACGACGGAGACATCCCGGGCGCGCTCTTCGAACTGCTGTCCCACTACCCAGCCGCCTGGATCGTGTCCGTCATCGCGATCATCGTCGTCATCATCTTCTTCATCACGTCGCTGGATTCCGCCGCCCTCGTCATCGACACGATGGCGAACGGCCACGAGGACTACAACCCGCTGGGGCAGCGCCTGTTCTGGGCGCTGGCGGTGGGCCTCATAACCGCGACCCTGCTGGTGTTCTCCGGCGAGGGCGGGCTGGAAGCGCTGCAGTCCATCAGCATCCTCATCGGACTGCCCTTCTTCATCATCGCGTTCTTCCAGATGTACGCGCTGCATCGGGCGCTGCGGGAGGACGCTGGCGAACTTCCGCCCATACGCACCCGCGAGTGGCGCAAGGTCCTGCCGCCGGAGGAGACGATCCGCCGCATGCGCATCGAGGACGACAAGTACGACTACGACGACCCGGTCGACACGGTCACCCGCCCGCAGCCGGCGTCCGAGGTCCCGGTCCGGCGCGGGCTCTACGTGGAGCCGCCTACCGGCAAGCCCGTGCGCAAGCGCGACACGACGCTGGCCGGGCGCACCGGCAGCCGTCGCCTGCCGCCCCGGCAGCAGGACTAGGAGCGCCGGCCGGAGCACTCATCGCTCCCCCGGTGCCACGCGCCCGTCCCTCGCGAGGGACGGGCGCGTCGTTCGACGAACGCCCGTGCGCACGGGTCCTTCTGGTACGGCACCCGTCCGTCGTGGATGACCGCCGCTGTTCCACCTGTTCCCCCGGCACGCGGCACTGGGTACGGTCGTCGGAGGGCACGGATGTCCCGTGCGCTCCGACGGTGGAGGAGAGTCATGTCAGACGTTCAGAAGAAGGCCGCGACATTCGCTCAGGCGCACGAGTCCGGGAGACTCCTGATCCTCCCCACGGTGTGGGACGTGTGGTCCGCGCGCCTGGCGGTGGAGGCGGGATTCCAAGGCCTCACGGTGGGCAGCCACCCGGTGGGAGACGCGCTGGGTCCCGGTGACGGCGAGGCGATGGACTTCGCGGAGTACATGGCAGTGACGAAGCGGATCGTCGACGCGGTCGACGTGCCCGTGAGCCTCGACGTGGAGTCCGGGTACGGGCTGGCCCCGGCGGAACTGGTGCAGCGCGTGCTGGACTCCGGTGCCGTGGGCCTGAACATCGAGGACACCGTGCGCCGGGAGGGCGGCCGCATGCGCGAACGCGACGAGCACGCCCAGTACATCGCGGACGCCCGCGCGGCCGCGGACCAGGCTGGCGTCGACCTCGTCATCAACGGTCGCACCGACGCGCTGGTCCACGGGACGACGCTCTACGAGGATCCGCTGGCGGAGGCCGTCGAGCGCATCCGTCTCCTCGAGCAGGCCGGCGCCCGCAGCGTCTACCCCGTGGGACTGCCGGACCTGAACGCCGCCCGCGCGATGGTCGAGGCGGTGAGCGTGCCGGTCAACGTCACCGCGCATCCCGTCAACGGGGCGAAGGCGGGCTCGCTGGCTCAGCTGCGGGAGCTGGGCGTGCGTCGCATCAGCTTCGGCCCGCTCTGGCAGGCGGCACTCGCGGAGACCAGCAAGCAGCAGCTCGCCGCCTGGACGAACTGAGCGCGGGGCACGCGGGGGCATCCTTTGCGCCGCGAGGGACGCCCCCGCGGTCCGAAGGACGCCCGCGCGCACGGGTGTCTCGAGCACCGGACCCGTCCCTCGCGAACGACGACCGAGGCCGCAGCTGGGTCCCAGCTGCGGCCTCGGCGATTGTGTGGGTCGGCCCCTCTGTGTGAGGCGCCGACGAGCGGTCGCCGGTGGCCGCCCGCGACCGCGCTGCGGGTCAGACCCGGCGGCGGCGTCCGACCGTGAGGGCTGCGGTGCCACCGGCCACCAGCACGAGGGCGAGGCCGATGAGCCCGGTCACCTGTGCTCCAGTCCGCGGCAGCTGGCCGTCGTCGTCTCGCCCGTCTCCGGCCGCGTCGTCGTCCCGGCTGTCGTCGGTGTGATCGTCGCGGGGATCATCCGACCCGTCCGGGTCAGGCACTCCACTGGGATCGGGAGTGCTCGGGTCCGTGGGCTCGTCGGTCGGCTCACCCGTCGGCTCACCCGTGGGCTCGTCGGTCGGCTCACCCGTGGGCTCGTCCGAGGGCTCGTCGGTCGGCTCACCCGTCGGCTCGTCCGAGGGCTCGTCTGTCGGCTCCGGCTCTTCGTCCCCAGCCACGACGACGGTGGTCTCCGCCGTCCGCCCGTTCACCGTGACCTGGAGAGTCGCGGTCCCCGGCTGCACTGCAGTGATCTCACCCGTGCGGGGGTTCACGCGGATCACGTCCGCGCCGGCTTCCAGCGCCTGCACGCCACCGCCGTGAGCGGTCTCACCCTGGACCGTCGCTGCTGCGTGTGTCACCCCAGCCTGCGCATCTCGGGCGACCGCAGCGGCGGACGATCCGCCCACGGCCTGGTCGCCGCCGTCCACGATCACGCCGTCGCCGCCCCACTGGGAGGTGACCGGCCAGCCCACGGGCACGGTGCGGCCGTCCTGCTGGAACTGGGCCGCGACCTCAGCGGTCTGCCCGGGTGTCATCGTCTCCGGGGCCGCGACGCTGACCGTATCGACCCACGGGCGGGTCTCCGCTGCGAACCAGGCGACACGGTCCGTCGTCGTGGGGTTGGCACCCACTTCGCCCAGACCCGGATCGATACCCAGCATCGTCCAGCCGGTGAAGCCGCCGTCGGCAGGAG
This sequence comes from Candidatus Brevibacterium intestinigallinarum, assembly GCA_019117325.1. Lineage (GTDB taxonomy): Bacteria > Actinomycetota > Actinomycetes > Actinomycetales > Brevibacteriaceae > Brevibacterium > Brevibacterium intestinigallinarum. The sequence goes on along the minus strand of DWZY01000085.1, from coordinate 71 downwards.
TGCCGGAGGGGTTCTTCCCGGAATTGCCGCCCAGCGTGTAGGTCACACCGTCGACGGCGGACCCGTGGAAG
>DWZY01000084.1 GCA_019117325.1 Candidatus Brevibacterium intestinigallinarum | reverse complement strand
CGGGTCTCCAGCTGCTTGATGGCCTCGCCCGCCTGCTCCAGCGGCAGGGTGGCGTGGATGACGGGGTCCAGCTTCCCGGCGACGAGGTGGTCCCACATCGCCTCCCACTGGGACGCGATGAGCCCGGGGTCCTTCGCGAAGGCCGCGCCCCAGCCCACTCCGGCGACGCCCACGTTGTTGAGCAGGAGCCGGTTGACCTTGACCTGGGGGATCTGGCCGGCGGTGAAGCCCAGGACCAGGGCGGTGCCGAAGGTCGCGAGGCAGCGCAGCGAGTCCGTGAAGCGGTCGCCGTCGGCCGGGTTGCCCACCGGGTCCGCGACCAGGTCGACGCCGCCGGGGAACAGTTCCTTGACCGCGTCCTTGAACCCGTCGCTCAGCACCGCGTGCTGGGCGCCCAGGCTCCGGACCGTCTCCGCCTTCTCCTCCGTGGACACGACGCCCACGACGGTCGCGCCCATCGCGACGGCCACCTGGACGAGTGCGGTGCCCAGTCCGCCGGCGGCGCCGTGGACCAGCACGGTCTGGCCGGCCTCGAGGCGGCCGCGCACGCGCAGGGCGAAGTCCGCCGTCAGCAGGTTCATCGGCATGCCGGCGGCCGCGGCCAGCGACACGCTGTCCGGCAGCTTGACCGTCGCGTTCGCGGGAGCCGTCATCGTCTCTGCGAACGCGCCCTTGCCCGCGATCGTCGCGACGCGGTCGCCCACGGCCAGGTGGGTGACGGACTCGCCCACGGCGGCGACGACGCCGGCGGCCTCGGAGCCCAGCGTGAACGGCATCGGGTGCTTGACCTGGTAGAGGCCGCGGGTCTGGAGCAGCTCGGGGAAGGTGACGCCGGCGTACGCGACGTCGATGAGGACCTCGTGGGCCGCGGGGGTGGGCGCCTCGATCTGGGCGACCGTCAGTGAGTCAGGGCCCTCGAGCTGGGTGACCTGGATGGCTTTCATGTGTTCCCTCCGATTCGGGGTGGTCGTGCGGGGTGCGGCGCTCTCAGGCGCCCGTGTACTGCGGTGCGCGCTTCTCGCGGAACGCGGCGGCGCCCTCGGCCGCATCGCTGCTGGCCAGCAGCTGGGTCTGGCCCACGACCTCGCGGTCGAGGTCGGAGCGCAGGGTCGGCAGGGCGATCTCGTTGATCGCGCGGCGGGTCGCGGACAGCGACAGCGGCGGACCGGCGGCGAAGGTGGCGGCGATCTCCTGCGCGCGCGCCAGCTGCGTGCCCTCGTCGACGAGTTCGCTGGCCAGACCCCACTCGAGCGCCTGCTCGCCGTAGACGCGCTCGGCCGTCAGGGCCATCCGCATGGCGCGGTGGCGGCCTGCCGAAGCCGAGACGAGGGCCGTCGCACCGCCGTCGGGCATGAGGCCGATCTTCGTGAAGGCGAGCATGAAGAACGACTTCGGGTCGACGACGACGTAGTCGCACGCGAGCGCCAGCGAGCAGCCCACGCCGGCGGCAGCGCCGTTGACGGCGGCGACGGAGGGGACGGTCGAGTCGCGCAGCGCCATGACGATCTCATTGGCATCGTCCAGGAGGCTGCCCGGCTCCTCGATGCCGGCCGCCTTGGCCTCTGCCTTCGCCTGCAGGTCCGCCCCCGAGCTGAACGAGCGGGCATCGCCGGTCAGGACGATCGCGCGCACGGCATCATCCGTCTGCGCGTCCTCGATCGCGTTCCGCACCTGCCGGACGCTGTCGAGGATGAGTGCGTTGAGACGATCCGGCCGGTTGAGGCGGATCGTCAGGACGCCCTGGTCGTTCGTCTCGAGGAGGACGGGTGCATCTGCGGTCATGGAGTGTTCCTTCCGGTGGGTGGTGAGGTGAGGCGCGGTCAGGACCGGGCCAGGCTGGGGTCGAGCTTCCGCTTGACGAGCTTGCCGGTGGGCGTGCGCGGCAGCGAGGAGATCGTGTGGAAGCGGCGCGGCATCTTGAAGCGGGAGAGGCGGCCGTCCAGCCACTCGCGGACCTGGGCGCCCAGATCCTGGTCGGGACCCACGTGGTCCTCGGGCTCCAGGTAGGCGACGACGATCTCGCCCAGTTCCTCGTCCGGCTCGCCCACGACGGCGACGTCACGCACGTCCGGGTGCAGGGCCAGTGCGTTCTCGATCTCCTGCGGGTAGATGTTCACGCCGCCGGTGATGATGAGGAAGCTGGTGCGGTCCGCCAGGAACAGGTACCGGTCCTCGTCGATCCAGCCCATGTCCCCGGTGGTGACCCACCGCGGGTTCTGCGGGTGCCGCGACTCCGCCGTCTTCTGCTCATCGCCGTAGTACTCGAACGGCTCGCGCCCCTCTGCCACCTCGAAGTAGACGATGCCCGTCTCTCCCGCCGGCAGCTCCTCGCCGTCCGGCGCGCAGATGTGGACGGTGCCCATGAAGCCATCACGGCCCACCGTGCCGGGCTTCCGCAGGGACTCCTCCGAATTCACCAGGGTGAGTCCCGCACTCTCCGTCGAGGCGTAGTACTCGAAGATGATGGGGCCCCACCACTCGATCATCTTCTGCTTGACCTCAGCCGGGCACGGGGCGGCGGCGTGGATCGCGCAGCGCATGGTGGAGACGTCGTAGGAGTCCCGCACCTCCTGCGGCAGCTTGAGCATGCGGATGAACATCGTGGGCACCCACTGGGAGTGGGTGATGCCGTACCTCTGGATGGTCTCCAGCGCACCCTCCGCGTCGAAGCGCGGCATGATGACGGCGGTGCCGCCGCGGGCGATCGTCGTCATGACGAAGCGCAGCGGAGCCGCGTGGTAGAGCGGGGCCGGCGACAGGTACACGGTGTCCGTGTCGAACCCGAAGACCTGGGTGAAGAGCTGGATGAGGGGCACGTCCGGGTCGGAGATGTCGATGTCGCGCGGTGCCGGCAGGATGCCCTTGGGCCGGCCGGTCGTGCCGGAGGAGTAGAGCATGTCATCGCCGCGCGGCTCGCGCTCCGGCTTGACGTCGCTCGATGCGGCCAGCACGTCCTCGTAGGACTCGAAGCCGGGCAGGGCGGACCCGATGGCGATGCGGTGGGGGACGTCCGCGCACAGCTCGGCCAGCTCCCCGGCCGCCTCCAGCTCACCGGACAGCAGCACGACCTTCGCACCGCAGTCGTGGATGATGTACGACGACTCGTCCGCCGTGAGGTGGCGGTTGACCGCGGTGATGTAGGTGCCGGTGCGCAGCGCCGCCCACAGCGCCTCGACGATCTCGAACCGGTTCTCCACCGCGATGGCGACGTGGTCGCCGGGGACCAGGCCGCGGGAGCGGAAGTCATTCGCCAGGCGCAGTGAGCGCTCCTCCAGCTGCTGGTAGGTCAGCGCCTGGCCCGTGTCCGCCATGATGACGGCGGGCTTGTCCGGATGCGTCGCCGCGTGGACTCCTGGGTACACCTCGATCACTCCTTCGTGATGGTTCCGGGGACCGGCGTCGCGCACACGGGGTGCTCACCGACCGCCTGGGCTGACGCTACACTCCAGTGAGTGAACGTTTGCTAAGGACCTTATCGGGATCCCCGGCATCAGACAAGGAAGTCTCGCGCCCGCCCGGCGTGCGACGGAACGTGAGGACGATCGATGGGACAGCACTCCCCCTTCGCGGAGCATTCCGCCCGACTCACCCGCGCCCTGGCGCGCGCACTCGTCGAGGAGACGGACGAGGCCGCGCTGGCCGATCGCGTGGGAGCGCTGGCCCGGCAGCTGCAGGAGGCCGCTGCTGACCCTGCCGCCGTGACCGTCGCGGACCCGCACCCGCAGACCACCAGCTTCGCGGCGGACCTCACTCCCATCACCTCCGCCGTCAACCCGTTGGCGCCCCCGCTCGCCATCCGGCAGGTCGACGGCGAGTCCGTGAGCGACACGGTCCTGCCCCCGCAGTACGTGGGTCCGCCCGGACGGGTGCACGGCGGCATCGTCGCCCTCATGCTCGACCAGGTGCTGGGCAACGCTGCGCACGCATCGGGCCTGCCCCCGTCGTACACCCGCGAGCTCACGATCACGTACGACGCCGCGACGCCATTGGACCGCCCCATCCGCGTGGTCGGCCGCATCGACCGCGTGGACGGGCGGAAGCGCTTCATGTCCGGCGAGGTGCTGGCCGACGACCGCGTCGCGGCGCGCGCCACCGGCGTGTGGATCAGTCCGCGCGAGGTGCAGCCGGACGCCGCCCAGGCAGATGCTGCCCAGCCGGACGCCGCCCAGCCGGCCGACGCGCAGCCCGCTGACGCACAGACGGTCACGGCGCCGGCGGAGACTGCGCGGCCCTGACCTGCTCGCTCAGAGCGCGCTTGTTGATCTTGCCCACCGCGGTCTGCGGGAGCTCATCGACGATGAGCACCTGCTTGGGCGCCTGCACCGCCCCCTTGAGGTCCCGCACGTGCGCCGACAGATCGTCCGCAGCCACCTCCGCTCCCGGGCGCAGCACGACAGCGGCGGTCACCTGCTCGCCCCACTTCTCGTGGGGCACACCGAAGACGGCGGCCTGGACGACCGCGGGATGCGCGGACAGCGCGTCCTCGACCTCGCGCGGGAAGACGTTGAACCCGCCGGAGATGATCATGTCCTTCTTCCGGTCGACGATGTAGAGGTACCCCTCCTCGTCCATGCGCGCGATGTCGCCGGTGTGGAGCCATCCGTCGACGATCGTCTCCGCCGTCAGATCGTCGCGCTGCCAGTAGCCGTCCATCGCTCCGCGCCCGCGGACGCACAGTTCTCCTGACTCCCCGACCGGCACCTCCTCGCCCAGTGGATCGAGGATCCGCACGTCGACGGACTGGACGGGCTTGCCGCAGGACGGCAGCCGCCCCGGGTTCTCATGGTCCTCGCGGGACAGGATCGAGACCGGATAGCACTCCGTCTG
>DWZY01000083.1 GCA_019117325.1 Candidatus Brevibacterium intestinigallinarum | reverse complement strand
GTAGTCGCCCAGGAGCATGATCCAGTGCTCCTGGTGCCGCGATTCCGCATCCGCGAGGGCCGTGAGGATCTCCGCCTCCTCGCCCTCCCGCCGGTCGGCGAGGGTGCGGTAGAGGCGCTCCTCCAGCCGTTCGTTCGCGAGGTGCTTCTGCCACCGTCGGACCAGAGCGCGGTCGGGGCCGGACAGAGTGTCGGACACTGTGTAGACGGGGCCGGTGACCGGGTCGCGCTCGGTGGTGCTCTGGGCGTCGGTGTCCCGGGTGCGGTTGTCCCGGATGTCAGTGGCCCCGGTGTCGCCGGAGTCGCCAGTGTCGCCGACCGGCTCGGTGCCGGTCTTCTCGTCAGTCATGGGAGGAGGTCTCCTCGAGTGGGTGGAGTGCTCGGGCGGCGGGGCCGCATCCGGAGCATCGTGCGTCGTGTCGAGTCTAGGAATCTGGGCCCGCGAATTCAATACTTGCGCAATCGATTAAATGAGGGGTCGGCCACGTGTGGCGCCTCGCGCGCGATTCATGCGAGATTGGCATCGATGTGATGACGGTAAGCGCGCGTCGTTACCGTTTCGTGACCACATGCTGTGACCATTCCGTTACGGTGGACATCATGTGAGCGCGATCACAGGTGGCTGAGTGTTCGATGAATAGTCGTTCAGCGGGCCGGGCCCAGCGCATCCGCTGCGCCCCGCGCTCTCCGGGGATCCACCCCACTGCACATGACATCGGAAGGATGACCATGGAATCTGCACACTGGAGTGCACCGCCGGCGCAGGGCCGCGCTGGCGGAACGAGGGTCGGCCGGCGCGCGCTGCGCGGCACGGTCGGAGTCGCCGCGGCGACCGCGCTGGGGATCGCCACGATGGCCCCCGCGCTCGCCGCCCCACAGGAGTCTGAGGGCGCGGGCCCCACCGAGCACACGGACATGGGCGTGACGGGCGCGGACGCGATGGCGCATCTGCAGCAGCTGTCCGACATCTCCCTGGAGCACGGCGACGAGGGCCACCGCGCGCTCGGCACGCCGGGCTACGAGGCCGCGTCCCAGTACGTCGAGAAGGTCCTCGAGGACACGGGCGGCTACGACGTGTCCCGGCAGTCCTTCGAGGTGGAGGACCAGGACTTCGGCGAGGTCGCCCTCTCGGTGGACGGCACGGACTACGAGACGGAGCCGATCGCCTACACCGAGGCCGCCGACCCCGCGATCACCGGCGCCCCGGTCGTCCTGCCTGCGGACGACACGTACGGGGACTCCGACGGCGGCGAGCTGGGCTGCTCCGCTGATGACTTCGTCGATGTGGCGGGGAAGATCGTCCTCGTGGAGCGCGGTGTGTGCGCGTTCGCGGAGAAGACCGTGAATGCGACCGAGGCCGGCGCGGCTGGCGTCGTCATCTACAACAACGAGGAGGGCCCGCTCAACGGCACGCTGGGCGAACGATTCGAGGACAGCGCCCCCTCGGTCGCCCTGCTGCAGGAGGACGGCCAGCAGCTGCGCGACGCGATCCTCGACGCCGCTGACCAGGACGATCCTGTCGAACTCACCGGTGACCTCACCCTCGAGGCCGAGTTCGTCACGATCGAGACGTGGAATGTCATGGCGGAGACGACCGCGGGCGATCCCGACAGCGTGCAGATGCTGGGCGCGCACCTGGACGGCGTGGAGGAGGGCCCCGGCGTCAACGACAACGGATCCGGCTCGGCCGCGCTGCTGGCGGTCGCCGAGGCCCTCGTCGACCAGCCGACCGAGGTCGATCACAAGGTCCGCTTCGGCTTCTGGGGCGCGGAGGAGGTGGGCCTCGTCGGGTCCACCCACTACGTCAACAGCCTGTCGGATGCCGAGCTGGGACAGATCGAGTCGTATCTCAACTTCGACATGATCGGGTCGGAGAACTTCGTCGTCGGCACGCTCGACTCCGATGGCTCCGACGTCCCGATCCCGCCGGGCGTGAACGTGCCCGATGGCTCTGCTGAGCTCGAGGCCATCTTCACCGACTACTTCGACGGGATCGAGCAGCCGCACGTCGGCACCGACTTCTCCGGCCGGTCCGACTACCAGGCGTTCATCGACAACGGGATCCCGGCCTCGGGCCTGTTCTCCGGTGCGGACGGCATCAAGACCGCGGAAGAGGTCGAGATGTTCGGCGGCACCGAGGGCGTCCAGCACGACCGCAACTACCACCAGATCACCGACACGATCGAGAACCTGTCGGAGGAGTCGGTGGGCATCTTCACCCCGGCCATCGCCTTCGCGGCGCACACGCTGGCGTTCGATCTCAGCGACGAGCCCACGGATGAGCCGACGGACGATGACAGCGACGACCCGAGTGATGACCCCAGCGACGACCCGTCGGACGAGCCCAGCGATGAGCCGTCGCTGACGATCGCGCCGGAGTCCATCGAGGTCTCGGACTTCGTCGATGCGGAGAAGGGCGTCGAGGTCACCGTGACCGGCGCGGAGCCGGGCACGGAGGTCGACATCGAGGTCTCGCCGACCTCGGGCCAGAACACCGAGGCCGCGACCCTCACCGCGGAGGCGGATGAGGACGGAGTCGCGAGCACCCGCGTCTACGGCACGAACCCGGCGGCGGCTGACGACTACCTGGGCGACTACGACGTGGTCGTCGAGGGCATCGGGACCGAGGCCGCGAACGCGGGGTCGGAGCAGGCGGCGACCGAGGCCTCGGCCGCGGCTGACCTGACCGGCAGCTTCTCCGTCGTGGCCGACGGTGACGGCGGCGGCGACGGTGGGGGTGACGACGGTGACGGCGGTGACGGCAACGGCGGTGACGACGGCGACGACTCGCTGCCGCGGACCGGTTCCACCCTGCTCCCGCTGGTGGCAGGTGCAGGAGCGCTCCTGGTGGGCGGTGCCGCACTCGTCCTGACGACGCGCGCACGCCGCAGCATCAGCTGAGGCATCCAGTGAGGCGCTGACTGAGGCGCAGTTCCAGCAACAGGCGCTGTCAGCACCCCGGGCCCCGCCATCTCCCACGGAGGTGGCGGGGCCCGGTTGTGCGCGCTGGGCGGGTTGCCCCTGTGCGGACAGCCGGGTCGCTCCGCGGTGCCTCGTGGGCGGAGAAGCACCTCGTGAAGGGCTGACATTCAGACCACGGACTGAGCGGGAGATTCTCACGATGCAGGAGGTTTGCGTGCTCGGCGGGCGAGGCGTGAACGATGACCGAGTGACTCCACAGCGCTTCTTCTCCGTGTTCGCGATCGGCGAGGCCATCACCTGGGCCCTCCTGCTGATCGGCATGTTCCTCAAGTACGTGACGAAGACGACTGAGGTGATGGTGTCGATCGGCGGCGGGGTCCACGGCTTCATGTTCATCGCGTTCTGCTTCGCGACGGTCTTCGTGGGTGTCTCGCAGCGGTGGGGCGCGGGGAAGATCCTGCTGGGCCTGGCCAGCGCGATCCCGCCGTTCGTGACCATCCCGTTCGAGATCTGGTGCGTGCGCCGCGGGCTGCTGTCCGGCGGCTGGGGACTGGGGCCGGGCGGCCGGGAGCCCCGGGGATTCGTGGAGCGCGTCTTCGCGTGGGCGATCACGCGACCGGTGCTGACTCTGGTGCTGGGACTGGTGATCGTCGCGGTCATCTTCACCGCGATGCTCCTGGCCGGCCCGCCTGTGTGATCGACGTGCTGCGCGCGGTGATCGGGGTGCTGCGCGCGGTGATCGACGTGTTGCCCGTGCGACGGTGCACGCCGTGTGGTTGCGCGACCCCTCATACTGGTGGGGTGGAGTCGCTCGTGGCCGATGGCGGCGCAGTCGGGGACTGAGGTGCTCCTCTGATCCGTGACTCGGATCGACCGACGAACCAGCGCGGGTGCTGGGACCAGCACCGGCGCTCCCCTGAGGAGGGCACCCGTGAACGTGACCGGTCCGCTCGAGGTCCTGGTGACCATCGTCCTTCTCGTGGTCGTGATCGCCTGCGTGGCGATCTGCGTCGTGGCGGTGCGCTGGCTGCGCAGGATCGGCCTGCAGGTCGAAGAGGAACAGACCCGACGACGCGAGTGTGAGGACGCAGCCGCCGCGCGAGAGGCGGGGGCCGCGGCGCGACAGGCGGAGGTGGCGGAACGAGAGCGGGACCGAGCGGCGGCCGAGGACGATCGCCTGCAGGCTGAGCACCGATCCGCAGAGGACCTCCGGGAGAGCCGGCGCCGTGCGGCGCTCGCGGACGAAGAGGCCGCGCAGGCGAAGGCCGAGGCGGCGCGGGCAGAGGCCGAGGCCGCGCGAGCGGAAGCCGAAGCGGCGGCGGCGAGAACTGAAGCGGCGCGGGTGAAGACCGAGGCGGCGCGAGCTCAGCTGGAGCTGACACAGATCAGGATCGAGTCCGAGAAGGCGTACGTCGTTCTGCTGTCCGCCCAGACTGACGTGGCGCGCGAGCAGGCGGAAGCGCTGCGATCTCAGGATGTTCGGGCTCCGCGCGGTCAGGAGTCTGTCGCGGGAGACGAAGGCGGCGACGTACAGGACCTCTCGATGCGTGCTGGCGGGGCGTCCGGTGGCGCGGCTTCCGGGAGCGCGGCGTCCGGTGGGATGAGCGACCTCGTGCCCGACGAGGTTGCCGATCTCCTGCGACACCTGGGGCTTCCGACCGGGTGGGGCGACGGTTCGCGGAACGATGATGTGTCGGTGCAGGGGATCGACCCTCGTATGCTGCGCCGTCTGCAGGGGCTGATCCCGCCCGAGGTCATGCGTCGCCTGTCTAGCGGGCGAGGGCCGGGAGACATCGAATCGATCGGTGACTGGATCCGCAGCCAGATCGAGAAGTCGATGCAGGACGGCCGCGAGGAGCCAGGCCGTGGACGACGGCACAATCGTCCGGCAGGATTCCAGCGGACTGACACTCCCGATGAGGATCCCGCGGTGTCGGAGGACGTCCCCGAAGTCAGGGATGTCTCGGACGGTCGGCCGGATGCGCGGGCGGATGACCTTCCAGATGTGCGGGCGGCTGATCTGCCGGATGATTTGGCAGACGACCTGTCCGGGGTTGCGTCCGACTCGGCGACTGCAGCTTCGGGTGGGCTGGACGTCGCTGCGCTCATCGAGGAGGCGTTGCGCGACCGTGATCGCTGGCGCAACGGGGAAGAGCGCCAGAACGACACGGCAGAGCCGGACGGCGCGCCAGCACCGGACGGCGACGCGGAGAAGGACGACAGCGCAGAGGCGAGCAACGATGCGGGGTCCGGCGACGATGCCCGGGCCGATGACACCACAGAGCCGGGCACCAGCACCGGGTCGGATGACGACACGAGACTGGACGACTACACGGGGTCGGACGATAGAGACCAGACACCAGAGTCCGACGAGGGCTGACGAACCGGAGGCTGCGGTCTGGCTCAGAACGGCGGTGGGT
>DWZY01000082.1 GCA_019117325.1 Candidatus Brevibacterium intestinigallinarum | reverse complement strand
AGCGCGCCACTAGCTCAACGGATAGAGCATCTGACTACGGATCAGAAGGTTGGGGGTTCGAATCCCTCGTGGCGCACCGCAGATCGGGCCGCATCCTCACCGGGGATGCGGCCCGAAATCATTCATGCCCGCGTCGCGGTTCGCCCGGGGGCCGGGGTCGCTCGGGGGTTCGGTCGGCTCTGGGTTTCGCTCTGCGGACAGCACGGTCACTCGGACGACAGCGCGCTGAGCGCGTCCACGTCGGTGATCGTGATCGCGCCGCGCGCGCCCTGCAGGATCACCCCGGAATCGCTGAGGCGGCGCAGCTGGCGGCTGAGGGACTCGGGGGTGGTGTCGAGCAGTGAGGAGATGTCCTTCTTCGCCAGCGGCAGCACGACCTGGGGACTGCTGCCGGTGCGTCGTCGCACCGGCAGCGCCAGGAGGTAGCGGGCCAGCCGCGCGGTGACGTCCTCCGAGATGACCGAGGCGAGCCGCGCCTCGGTCTCATTCAGGCGCTGGCTCACGCTCTCGAGCATGCGCAGTCCGATGCTCGGATGCTGCTCCACGAGGCGGCCCAGGTCGGCGTGATCGAATACGCACAGCTGGGCGGACTCCAGCGCTGTCGCCTCGTGATCAGGCCGGTCGCCGCTGATGAACGCGGACTCCCCGATGAAATCCCCGGAGCCCAGCACGCGGATGATCTGCTCGTGCCCCTCCGGACTCACCCGGGAGATCTTCACCCGACCGGTGTGCACGACCATCAGCTGCGACATGTCGTCCCCGGCGGAGTACACGCGCTCCGCGCGGTCGAGCAGGGTGGGGCGGGCGACCCCCGCCACCTCGCGCTGCTGCTCGAGCGTGAGCCCCTGGAACAGCTGCACGCGCGTGACGCAGAGCTCCTCGGAGTGGGCCACGTCGGTGATCGGCAGCATGCGGGACACGGGACTTCCCCTCCTCGTCGGCATGCGGCGCCCCGGTCGGCTGGTGCCGTCCGGGGCGCCGGAAGCGGTGTCTCCTCATGCTACGTCTGACGGAGCAGTCGCATCGCGTTGAGGATCACGACGAGCACGGAGCCCTCGTGCACCAGCATCCCCAGCGCCATGGTCACGCCTCCGCCGAACACTCCGACCAGGAGGAGGGCCACGGTGGCCAGCGCGATGACGATGTTCTGCCGCATCACGCTCACGGTCCGCTTCGCGAGCCGGATCGCCTCCGGGAGCTTGAGGAGGTCGTCGCCCATGAGGGCGATGTCGGCCGTCTCGACCGCCACGGCGGAACCGGCGGCTCCCATCGCGACCCCGATGTCCGCCGTCGCGAGCGCAGGCGCGTCATTCACCCCGTCGCCCACCATCGCGACGGTGTGGCCCTCGCGCTGCAGGCGTGCCACGGCGTCCAGCTTGTCCTCCGGCAGCAGCGACGCCTGGATCTCGTCGATGCCGACGGTGCGGCCGATGGCCTCTGCGACGCGTCGCGTGTCGCCGGTGAGCATGACGACCTGCTCCACGCCTGCCGCGTGCAGCCGCCGGATCATCTCCGGCGCATCCTCCCGGATGGTGTCGGCCACACCGATGACGCCGACGACGGTGCCGCCGACGGCGACGATCATGGGGGTCTTCCCGTCCGCTGCGAGCTCGTCCGCGACCGCGGCGGATCCCGCGTCGTCGGTGATGCCGTACTGCGTGAGGAGAGGGGCGTTGCCGACGAGCACCTGCGTGCCGTCGACATCCGCGGCGATCCCCTTGCCGACCACCGGGGTGACCACACCGGGAATGCCCTCCGGAGCGACGCCCTCCTCCCGTGCCGTGTCGAGGATCGGACGGGCCAGCGGGTGCTCGGACCCGGCCTCAGCGGCTGCGGCCCACCGCAGCACGTCCGTGCGGGCCAGCGCGGGAGCGAGCACGACGATGTCCGTGAGCACCGGCCTGCCCTCCGTGAGGGTGCCGGTCTTGTCGACCGCCACGGCGGAGATCTTCGCGGAGGTCTCGAGGTATTCTCCGCCCTTGATGAGGATGCCGTTGCGGGCGGACCGGCCGATCCCCGCCACGATCGCGACCGGGATCGAGATGACCAGGGCGCCCGGGCAGCCGATCACCAGCAGGGTGAGGGCGAGCACGATGTCTCCGGTGAGGAGCCCGGCTGCCAGCGCGAGGACCATGACTGCGGGCGTGTACCACTTCGAGAAGCGGTCGATGAACGCCTGCGTCCTCGCTTTCGCGTCCTGCGCCTCCTCGACCCGGTGGATGATCCGCGCGAGGGTCGTGTCCGCGCCGATCCCGGTCGCCAGCACCTGCAGCAGGCCGCTGCGGGAGATCGTGCCGGCGAACACGTGATCGGACTTCGTCTTCTCCACGGGGATGGACTCGCCGGTGATCGAGGCCTCGTCGATCGCGCCGGCGCCTGCCACCACCTGCCCGTCCACGGGGACCTTCGCGCCGTTCTTCACCAGCACGATCTCGCCCATGCGCACCTGGTGCGCCGGGACCTCGATCTGGTCGCCGTCGCGCAGCACCACTGCGGTGTCGGGTGCCACCGCCACGAGGGCGGCGAGTGCGGACCGCGTGCGATTCATCGTGCCCGACTCCAGCGCGTGGCCGACGGCGAACAGGAAGGTGACGGCGGCGGCCTCCCAGAAGTTGCCGATGACGGTGGCCCCGATCGCCGCGATGGACACGAGCAGATCGATGCTGATGAACTTCACCAGCACCGCCCGGACCGCCTTCACCACGATCCCGTATCCCGCGACGATCGCCGCTGCGAGCATGAGCGCGTTGGCGAATGTGAAGACGTGACCTGACCCGTGGGCGTGCTCACCCGCGTCGACCCACCACTGCGGACCCAGGGCGGCGTTCCACGCCCCGCCGGCCAGGCGCTCGACGGCGAACGAGGCGAGGATCAGGATCCCCGACACGACGGGGACGAACCAGGTGCCGCGCACCCACGTGCGGACTGCGAACACGACTCCTCCTTTCAGTGCGGTGGAGCGGGTATCAGAATGCGGAGACCGCGGACTTGTACCCGGCCTTGTCCACTGCGGCGATCAGCCGGTCGACCGGCGCGGCCTCGGCGTCGTGGTCGATCTCGATGCGTCCGGACGCGAAGTGGACCGTGACGTTCTCGACTCCGTCCAGGCGTCCGACCTGCTTCTCGATCTTGCCGACGCACGAGGGGCAGGAGAAGCCCTCGGCGCGCAGGAGGGTGCGGGTGGTGTCGGTCGTGCTGCTCATGGTGTGTCCTCTCTCGTCTCCCCCGGGGATCGGGGGTGGCCGGGACCTCTTCCCAGCCTGTATGAATCAGAATAGGAACGTTCGTCGGAGATCTCCTTGACGCAGATCAAGTGCGCGGTCGACGCGCGAGGAGGATGCCGTGGAGTCCTCCGGGGGCCGTGCGCTGGTGGGCGACCTCGAAGCCGGCGGCGACGACGGCCTCGGCCATGGCCTGCGGGGGCACCCGGTGCGCGGGCGCGACCGGATGCGGAAGCGTGCCCGGCGCCGGCCCGGTGAAGTGCGACACCAGGAGGGTGCCGCCCGGGGCCAGCGCCCCGTGCAGGACAGTGAGCGCCGCGGCCAGCGCGCGCGGGTCCATGTGGATCACGGAGTACCAGGCGAGGATGCCGGACCACCGGTCGTCGGCCTCGGCGAGCTCCGCGATCGTCTGCTCCCGGAACGGGACCGTCGGATGCGCTGCGCGCGCGACGGCGACGAGCTGCGGCACGGGCTCGAGGCCCTCGACGTCGTGCCCGAGGCGCGCGAGGTGCCCGGTCCACCGTCCGGTCCCGGCCCCTACGTCGAGGATCCTGCCGTCCACCGTCGAGGCCCAGGCCTCGATGATCGTGCGATCCGGGTCCGCAGGGGAGACGCCCGTCCCCAGCAGGGCGACGACATCGGATGCGCGAGTCGCATAGGCGTGCAGCAAGCCGTCCTCCATAGTCTTCTGCATCATGGCGCCACGCTATTCGCGCGGGCATTCGAGCTCCTTGACGCGGATCAAGACATTCGCCGCAGCAGTCCCGGGTCGATAGTGTTCTGCTGTGAGCTCGCCATCGCCTGACCCCGTGACGCGCTGGGCCCCGGCCGTGGCCTCCGCGGCCGCGCTCCTGATCCACGGCTCCCTGGCGGTCGTCATGTGGCGGAATTTCATCGCGCCGTCCTGGGACCTGGGCATCTTCACGCAGATGCTGTCGCAGTACGCCGCGGGGAACGCGCCGATCGTCGACATCAAGGGCCCCGGCTTCAACCTGCTGGGGGACCACTTCCATCCGATCCTCATCGTCCTGACGCCGCTCTTCTGGCTCTTCCCCTCCGGGCTCACCCTGCTGCTGACCCAGACCGTGCTCTTCGCCGCGTCCGTCTGGCCGGTGGTGTCCCTGGCGGCCGAGCGCCTCACTCCGCGGGGCACCGTGCTGCTCGCGGTGTCCTACGTCCTGTCCTGGGGCCTGCTCAACGCCTCGTACTCCCAGTTCCACGAGATCGCGTTCGCCGTGCCGCTGCTGGCGTTCGGGCTGGTGTGGTGGATCCGCGGGCGGCGGATGCCGGCGATCGTCGCGATCGCGCTCCTGGTGTTCGTCAAGGAGGACCTGGGGCTCACGGTCGCGGCGTTCGGTGCCGTCATCTGGTTGCGCGACCGGTCGGAGACGCGCCTCGCACTGGCCCTCATCGTGTGGGGTGCGGGCTGGATGGCCTACGCGGTGCTCCTGTTCCTGCCCCTCTTCAATCCGGAGGGCGGCTACGACTACACGGACAACGTGGACCTGGCGCAGGCGCTGACGGAGGGGCTCACGACGAAGATCGGGACCGCGGGCTTCCTCGCGCTGGCGGCCGGTGCGATCGGTCTGCGCTCGCCCTTCATGCTCCTCATGCTCCCCACCCTCGCGTGGCGCTTCGCGGGTGATGTCGAGGGGTACTGGGACACGAGCTTCCACTACTCCGCCGTCCTCATGCCGATCGCCGCCGTCAGCCTCATCGACGGGTCCGGGCGCGCGCACCGGTCGCTGGCACCGCTCGTGGCCGCCGTCGCCTCCATCGCCCTGCTGAGCCAGACGCGGATCGACCTGCTCTGGGACTCCCAGGGCTACGCCGTCGACGCCGCCTCCTCGATCGAGGCCGCCCAGGAGTACGACTCCGTCGCGACGGACATCCGTCTGCTCGCCTACCTGGCGCCCCGCACCCAGACGTACTGGTACGGGAGCATCGACGACGCGGTGCCGGATGCGGTGCTCCTGCGACCTGACGACGTCGACTCCCCGATCGAGCCGTGGGCGGAGGAGCGGTTCGGGGGCGACTGGGTCACCGTCCATGCCGAAGGCGGCTACGAGATCGCCGTCCCCGCCCAGGACTGACAGGGGCCGGCCGGCGTGGAGGGGACAACCGACGTGGAGCCGACAGCGCTGACGGCCGGCATCCTCGCCTCCTGGGCCGCGCTCACCCCCAGCCTCGTCCCGCGCAGGTGGTGGATGACGGGAGTCTCGGTGGCCACGGCCTCGGCGGCGGCCTCCGGGGTCGTCCAGGTGACGGGGGCGGCGGTGCGGATGCTGGGACGCAACCGGCGCCGAGGCCGTGGCCGGCTGCCGCTCGGAGCCGCCGCCCTGCCGCGGCGGGTGGGCGGGCCGGCCGACGCTGAGGCCGCGGACCCGTTGCGCACTCTGCGCCGGGCCGCTGCGGTCGCGGCCGCCGCGGGGGTCGCGGTGTCGCTGCGGGACTCGGTGCGCTGGCAGGCGGACGTGGCCCGGCGCACCGGTGTGCGCGAGGCCTCGCCCGTCCACCATCTGGCCGGGTATGCGGTGGGGCTGGGCGGCTGGGTCGTGCTGCACGGCGCGGGGCGATTGTCGCGGGGACTGCGGCGCAGGCTCGTCGCCCGTCTGGTGCGTTCACTGCCGATCGTGCCGCCCGCGCTGGTGGCCGGGGCCGCCGCCCTCGTGGTGATCCGGTTCTACGGCTGGATGCTGGCCGGGGTGCTGGCGCAGGCGGACCAGAACGCGGTGATCCAGTCGTTCGCGCAGGTGGGCGTGGGAGCGGGGCCGGCGGAGCGTGTCCGGTCCGGGTCGCGGGAGTCCTTCGAACCGTTCGCAACGATGGGCCTGCACGGACGCGCCTTCGTGACGGGAGGCCCGCGCGGGGCGCGGATCCAGGAGGTGTGGGGCTCGCTGTCGCCGGGCGCGCGGGACACGGCGGCGCGCGGGCGCGGAACGACGGAGCCGATCCGCGTGTTCGCGGGCAGACTGGGCCACCCGGATCCGCGGGATGCGGCCGCGGCGGTCGTCGCGGAGCTCGAGCGCACCGGTGCGTTCTCCCGCCGCGCGATCCTTGTGGCGATCGGGACCGGGTCCGGCTGGGTGCCGCCCTGGTCGACGAGCGCCTTCGAGTACCTGCACCGCGGCGACTGCGCCGTCGTGTCCGCGCAGTACAGCTTCGCCGGGTCGTGGCTGGCCTTCCTCATCCACCGACGGGCGGCGCGCGAGGTCGCGCGGGAGGTCATGCGCGCGGTCCGTCGGCGGCTGCGGCGGATCCCGCCGGAGCGTCGTCCGCGTCTGTATGCGGCGGGGGAGTCGCTGGGTGCCTACGGCGGGCTGGGCGCGTTCGTGTCGCCCGGCACGATGCTGCGCGTCGTGGACGGGGCGCTCTGGACCGGGGCGCCGCGCGGCGCGCGTGTGTTGAGCCGGATCCTCGAGGATCGGCGGCACGGGAGCAGCGAGGTGCGTCCCGTCTACGGCACTGGTCGGCACGTCCGGTTCGTGACGCGTCCGGAGGAATTGACCCAGGCCCCACCCGGTTTCGCCTACGCGCGCTGGGTGTCGCCGCGGGTGGTCTTCGCGCAGCACGGCTCGGATCCGGTGGTCTGGTGGGATCCGTCCGTGCTGCTGCGGCGGCCCGACTGGCTGCGCGAGGCCCGTGCCGCCGACGTGTCGCCCGGTGTGCGCTGGCGGCCGTTCGCGACGTTCTGGCAGCTGACGGCGGACATGCCGCGGTCCGTCGAGCTGCCCGGCGGGCGCGGCCACAGCTACCACGGCGAGACCGTCCACTACTGGAACGCGGTCCTGGG
>DWZY01000081.1 GCA_019117325.1 Candidatus Brevibacterium intestinigallinarum | reverse complement strand
CCTCAGGTTCCTCAGAGTCGACCGCCTCCTCAGACAGCACCTACGCGAACGCGGGACCGGAAGCGCGCGAGGCCGCGGTCGCCGAGCAGACCGAGCGGTCCTACGCGGTGGGCCTGACAGCCGTCGCCGCGGTCGCGTGGGCCGCCGCAGCGCTGGCCCTCCTCTACAACCGGGTGCCGGGCGTCGTGACGGCGGCGGCCCTCACGGTCGCGGTGCTCATCGTCGCCCACCTCATCGTGCGCGGCTACGACCGGCGGGTCTCGACGCGGACTGCGCTGGTCTGACCGGCTGCCCTTGTGTGACTCGCCTCAGCCGTGGTGCGAGTGGCCCGCGGACCGGTTGCGATAGAGCAGGGAGGGGCGGCCTCGGCGGCCGTCCGTGTAGTCGCCGGTGGGCTCCAGCTGCCGCTTCATGCTGCGGCGGAAGGTGTCGCGGGGCAGCTCCTCGCCGGCCACGGCCTCGTGCAGGGTCTGCAGGTCGCCCAGACTGAAGGTCTCCGGCAGCAGCCCCCAGGGGTCCGGGTGCTGGGAGTAGGCGTCGCGCACGCGGCGCAGCGCCTCAATGAAGACGCGGGGGTGGTCGTACGGCAGCTGCACACCGCCGTCGACGCCCACCTCGCTGACGGGCACGAGCGTGATGGACCCGCCGCGCAGCCCCTCGGCCACGACCGAGCCGGGGACCACATCGAGGTGCCCCACGGTCACGACCCAGCCGCGCGGGTCGCGGTCCGGGTCGTCGAACACGTGCAGCTGCTCGGGCTCGCGGCCCGTGATGCCGGCCTTGGTGCGGAGGCTGCGCAGGACCGCGGCCTCGAGCCGCTCCCGCTCGTGCACGAAGGTGCCGGGCAGGGCGAGGCCCACGTCCTCGGTCACGAGCACGATCTCCAGCCCGCGGCCGGTCACGGTGAACGTGGCGGTATCGACGGCGAGCGAGGGCCGGGGGAACTGGGTGAGGGGAACGCTGCTCACGCCAGGCGGGCCCGAAGGCGCTCGTCGCGGCGGTAGGGCACCAGCAGCACGCTCGAGGCCGCGTCCGTGAGCACGGCGGAGCTGGTCCGTCCCAGCTGCGAGGTCATGCCGGCGAAGACGCCGGCACCGCGCTTGCCCAGGACGACGAGGTCTGCCGTCTCCGAGGCCTCGAGCAGCAGCCGTGCGGGATCACCCGCCAGCTCGTCCAGCTCGACCTGCAGGTCCGGGTGGTCGGCGCGCAGCCACTCGAGAGCGCTCTCGGCGCCCGAGTGGGTCGCCTGCGGATCACCCAGCGCGTCCGGCGCGACGAGCACGTGCAGCGTCCAGCCGCAGCGCACCGCCAGCGCCGCCGCGTCCTGGGCGGCGACGTGCGAGTACTCGGAGGTGTCGAGACCCACGACGATGCGCCCGCCGTCCCGCGCGGGGTGCACCGCCGGGTCGTCGAACTCGCTGCCGCCGGTCACCGTGTGCACGAGCACCGCGGACAGCGCATGGCCCGGCAGCCCGAAGCTCACGGTTCCGATCCGCTTGCTGTTGACCCGGCCGGCACCGTGGCGGCCCAGCACCAGCAGGCCCGCGTCGTCCGCGCGCTGGGCCAGTTCCTCTGCCGCGTCGCCCACGACGACCTCGGTGTCGATCCCCACGCCCGAGGCCCCCTCTGGGTGCGCTGCGTCCAGGGCTTCCAGCTTGGTCCGCAGGTCCGCG
This sequence comes from Candidatus Brevibacterium intestinigallinarum, assembly GCA_019117325.1. GTDB lineage: Bacteria > Actinomycetota > Actinomycetes > Actinomycetales > Brevibacteriaceae > Brevibacterium > Brevibacterium intestinigallinarum. The sequence goes on along the minus strand of DWZY01000081.1, from coordinate 13,425 downwards.
AGGACGCTCTGGCCGGTCTCGCGGAGGTCGGCCTCGTCGTCGATCTCCAGGTGGGCCGGGGTGATGACGTGGATGAGCCGCAGTCCATGCTCCGTGCCCCGCAGCACCTTGAGCGCCCACGCGGCGGCCTCTGCGCTCTGGTCCGATCCGTCAACACCGACGATCACATCACCGCTGAGGTGCACGGCGCCTCCTCTCCATCCGGGTTCACCCCTGATCGTAGTGAACTCCCGCAGGTTCCGGCAGGCCCACGACCCAGCGCGAGACATTCGTGCGCAGATGGCGGAAGCCCCCTCACCAGCGGTGAGGGGGCTTCCAGGACCGAGCCTCCTGTCGGAATCGAACCGACGACCTTTTCATTACGAGTGAAACGCTCTGCCGACTGAGCTAAGGAGGCAACGCGGAACAGCCTAACCCCATGGGGACGGCAGCGTCAAAACGGGAGGAGGTGCCGTTCAGCCGCCGCTTCCACCGCCATGCTGAGGCGGTCGAGAGCGGGCAGTTCCATCGCCCAGCGGTGCCAGTGGAGGTCCACATCGAGCATCGGCAGGCCCGGAATCCGCACCAGATCGCCGACCTCCGGCAGCTGGGCCAGGAGCAGCTCGTGGACGCAGCCCCAGCCCAGCCCCGCGCGCAGCCCCGTGAGGAACCCGTGCTGCTCGCCGATCATGTGAGCGGGCGGGTCCGCCTCGATGTCATTCTCCTCACACCACGCCCGCAGCACGCGGTGCTGCAGCTCGTCCGCCGCACCGAATGTGACGACCGGACAGGTCGTGAGATCCAGCCCTCCCTCCGGGGTCAGGTGCCGGGCGGCCAGTGACTCAGACACGACCGGCACGTAGCGCATGCGCCCCAGTGGTGTTGCGGTGCAGCCGGTCTGCGCGGTGGGCAGCGAGCTGAGCGCGGCGAGCACGTCACCGCGCGCCAGGGCCTGGTGGCCGATGTCCTGATCCTCGACGCGGACCCGCAGGAGGACGTCATCCCACCCGGCCGACTCCGCGATGACGTCCGTGAGCCACGTCCCCAGCGCATCGGCACCCACGGCGACGGGCAGCAGGGTCCGGGCCGGGGCCTCGGCGGCGGGAGCCAGGGTGTCGACCAGGGCGGTGACCTGGCGCGCGGTGGCGAGCACGGCCTCGCCCGCGGTGGTGGCCCGCGGCGGGGTGGACCGGACGACCAGGACGTGGCCCATCGTCGTCTCCAGGGCCCGGATGCGCTGGGAGATCGCGGAGGTGCTCACACGCAGCGCGTAGGCCGCGGCGTCGAAGCCGCCCTCGTCGATGACCGCGACGAGGGCGGCCAGCTGCGGGATGCTGGGGAGCTCGTGGGAGGGGCGGCGCTCGACACTCATGAAGACCAGCTTAATGACCTGAAGGTCATCCACGTGGACTTCATGTGCGGGCGCGCCCTATCGTCTGGGCCGTGAATGCACTCTCCGCCCTCCTCGTGGGCTTCGCCACCGGCATCGGCCTCATCGTCGCGATCGGCACGCAGAACGCGTTCGTCCTGCGCCAGGGCATCCGCCGCGAGCACGTCGCCGTCGTCGTGGCCGTCTGCGCGATCTCCGACCTCCTCCTCATCGGTGTGGGGACCGCCGGCATCGGCATCATCTTCGAGCGCGCGCCGTGGATCATCCAGGTCATGCGCTGGGGCGGCGTGGCCTACCTGCTGTGGTTCGCGTGGACGAGCCTGCGGTCCGCGTTCGGCTCCGCCTCCTCCCTGCAGCTCACGGCCGCCAACGGGTCCGCTCCCCCGGCTCGCAGCGTGTGGGCGGTGGCCGGGGCGACGGCGGCCCTCACGTGGCTCAACCCGCACGTGTACCTCGACACCGTCGTCATGCTGGGCACCGTCGCGAACCAGCAGGCCCAGCCGTGGGTGTTCGCGGTGGGAGCGATGCTGGCCTCGCTCGTGTGGTTCGCGGCGCTGGGCTTCGGTGCGCATCTCCTGGCACCCGTCCTCCGCAGCCCCCGCGCGTGGCGGGCGATCGATGTGGGCATCGCGATCGTCATGGTGCTCGTCGCCGCGAAGCTCGCGTTCGCGTTCTGAGGGCTGCGGATGCGGTGAGCTGCGCGTGGAATCGGAGCGCGATCGCGTACCCTCGGCACCAGCACCAGCACGAACGCGCCACGGCAGGCGCGGCACAGCACGGAGAGGAGTGTGCGGTCGCGTGATGCGCTTCCCGCAGCACAGGGTCGAGGAGTTCCTCGAGGATTTCCGCGCGCTCGTCGAATGCGAGTCACCGTCCAGTGACCCGCAGGCGCTGACCGCCAGCGCGCGACTCGTCGCCGAGGCGGGCCAGCGGATCACCGGCATCCGCCCCAGCATCAGCACGGTCGAGGGCTTCCCGCACGTGCTCTTCCACATCGGCACCGGCCCACGCCGCGTCCTGCTGGTGGGCCACCACGACACGGTGTGGCCGCGCGGGACCCTCGCGACGATGCCCTGGTCCGTCGAGGGCGACCGGATCTCCGGCCCCGGCACCGACGACATGAAGGGCGGCGTCCTCATCGCGCTCCACGCGGTGGGCCTCCTGGTGCAGGAGCACGACGAGACGGACTTGGACGGGATCAGCGTCCTCATCACCGCAGACGAGGAGCTGGGCTCGCCCACGTCACAGCCGCTCATCGAGCGCCTGTCCCGCGAGGCCGAGGCCGTCCTGGTCTTCGAGTCCGGCGGCGACGCGGGTGAGGTGAAGATCGCCAGAAAGGGTGTGGCGATCTACAGCCTCGAGGTCATCGGCCGCGCCGCCCACGCCGGAGTGGAGCCGGAGCGCGGGGTGAACGCCTCCGTCGAGGCCGCCCACCAGATCCTCGCGATCGACGCGATGACCGGCACCGGCGGCGGAGGCAGCGGCGAGACAACCGTCGTGCCCGCCGTGACCCGGTCCGGGACGACGACGAACACGGTGCCAGCCCGCGCGACCGTGGGCATCGACTCCCGCGCGGTCACTGCCGCCGAGCAGCAGCGGATCGACGACCGGCTGCGCGCCCTGGAGCCGCACCACCCCGAGGCGCAGCTGGTGCTGCACGGCGGCATCAACCGGCCGCCGCTCGAGGAGGCCACAGCGCGTGACCTCTTCACGCGTGCGCAGGAGACCGCCGCGCTCCTGGGGCACCCTCCGCTGGGTGCGGTCGCGGTCGGCGGTGGCTCGGACGCGAACTTCGCCGCCGGCATGGGCACGCCCACGCTGGATGGGCTGGGCACCGTGGGCGGCGGCTCCCACGCGGATGACGAGCACGCACTGCTGTCGTGGATCCCGCGCCGGGTCGAGCTCACCGCCGCGCTGGTCGCCTCGCTCCTGCAGGATCCGGTCCCGCGCCCGGCAGCACCGCAGACCCTCAGTCCGTGATCCAGGGGTTCGACAGGCCGATGAACGCGGCTTCGATGATGAGCGCCGGCGCCATCGTCGTGGTCAGCCGTTCGCGCGCCTGCCGCAGCACATCGATGCGGCGCAGGGTCGCGATCGCGTCGCCCTCCGCCGCGAGAGTCGTGATGCGCTCGTCCTCCTCGACGTTGATCCGGCCGGTCTCCGCTCCCATCTGAGCGGCCAGCACGTCTCGGTAGAGCGACTGCAGCTCGATGAGGATCGAGTCCAGCTCGTCGTTGCGGGCACGGACGTCCCGGCGCTTCTGCTCCTCCTCCAGCCGGCGGATCTGTGCCCGGGCGCTGGGGGGCACGCGAGCGCCCGCCTCGACACCCAGGGTGCGCAGGAGCTGCTCCTTCTCCTCAGCGTTGCGCTCCTGGGTGCGCTCCTTGGCCCGGTCCTTCGCCACGTCGACGATGCGCGCGGCCAGGCGGACGGTCGCACCGATCGAGCGCAGCTGGCGCGGGATGTCGAGCACGGCGGCGCGCTCGCTGCGCGCAGAGGGATTCGCCGCGAGCCTGCGTGCCCGGCCGATGTGGCTCTGCGAGGCGTGAGCGGCCCAGCGCGCGGTGTCCGGGTCGACCCCGGCACTGGATTCCAGGAGAGCGGCAACCGCCTGCGGGCTGGGCACGCGCAGGGTGACGCTGCGGCACCGGGACCGGATGGTCGTGAGGACGTCCTGCGGACTGGGCGCGCAGAGGATCCACACGGTATTGGGCGGTGGTTCTTCGATCGCCTTGAGCAGCACGTTGGACGTGCGCTCGGCCATGCGGTCTGCGTCCTCGATGATGACGACGCGCCAGGGTGCATTCACGGGCGCCTGGTGTGCCGTCGCCACGAGTCCCCGCACCTCATCGATGGAGATGACCGACTTCTGCGTCGAGAGCACCGTCATGGACTCGTGCGTCCCCGCCAGCGCGCGGCGCACGTCCGGCGAGTCCGTGTCCTCGCCCGGTGCCAGCAGGGCCGCCGCGAAGGCTCGCGCAGCGTTCGATCGTCCCGAGCCGGGAGGACCCGTCAGCAGCCACGCGTGCGTCATCGCAGCCGAGCCCGGTTCCGCCGCCCGTGAGAGCTCCGCGATCGCGCGCTCCTGACCGACGAGCTCGTCCCAGACGCTCATCGTGAGCCCGCTCCGCCCGGTCCGAAGTCGCCGCTGCCGCCGTCGCGCTGCGCCCGCAGTCGCTCACGGGCCCTGCGCTCGATCTCTGCCTGTGCCCGCAGCCGCTCGCGACTGGTCTGGCGGGCCTCTGCCGTCGCGGGAGCAGGCTGCGTGACCGGCGGGGGCGGCGGCGTCACGGGGTGCACCGTCGTGGGGGCCTCGGAGGGGTCGACCTCAGCACCGGCGGAGTGGGCAGGAGCACCGGCGGACTGCGCGGGAGCGTCAGCAGGGTGGGCAGGCTCCTGCGCACGCACGTGCACCTGCGTGGGCATCTCGCTGGGCTCGGGCATCTCGTCCGGCTCAGACACCTGGTCCTGTGCGGGCGCCTGCCCATCCCCAGATGCCTGCGCCTGCTCCTGCTCCCACTCCTGGGCAGCAGGCACGCGCCGCACCACGCGGGTCTCGTCCTCACTGCCGTCATCCGGGAGCGCGCGGTTCCGCATGCGCTCGTCGACGACCTCCAGCACCCGGGAGGCCACCGTGTCGATGTCACGACCGGCATCCACGACGGCGTACTTGTGCGGTGCCGCGTGAGCGAAGTCGAGGAACGCATGCCGGACGGCGGTGTGGAACTGCAGGTCCAGCATGTCGAGGTGGTTCTGGTCGCCCCGGCCGCCGGTCCTCTGACGCGTCACCGCCGGATTGGCGTCGAGGACGATCGTGAGGTCCGGCTGCAGGCCCTCGGTCGCCCAGCGGGACAGCGCGGTGATCTCCTCATCGCCCAGGTCGCGTCCCGCGGCCTGGTAGGCGCGCGAGGAGTCGATGTAGCGATCCGTGATGACGATGCCGCCGCGCTCCAGCACCGGCCGCACGAGCGATGCGACGTGGTGCGCGCGGTCGGCGGCGAAGACGAGTGCCTCCGCACGCGTCGTGACACCGTCGCCGTCCAGGACGACCGAGCGGAGCTTCGTGCCGGCCTCGGTGCCGCCGGGCTCCCGAGTCGTGACGACTTCCCGCGCACCCCGATCGCGCAGTGCCTCCGCCAGCAGGTGGATCTGCGTGGACTTGCCGGTGCCGTCCCCGCCCTCGAGCGCGATGAAGAAGCCGCGACCCGCGTCGAGGCCCACGGGCGTCGCAGCAGGGTGCGGGGACTGCCCGGCGCTCAGCACAGCCAGGTCCTCCTGGTCGGCGTGATCCCGGCCTGCGGCGGCATGGGCAGCCTCGGTTCGGTCACCAGCATCGGCGGTGGGGACCTCGGCGGCCTCCGACTCCTGGTGCTGGACCTCAGCCGGCTGCTGCCCACCCGTGGGCCGGGACGTCTGCGGGAGGCGGAACGCGTGGACGACGTCCACACCCAGGCCGCGGATGCCGGTGGGGCCGAACGTGAAGAGCGCGACGATGCCTCCCACGACGGCGACGAGGCCGACGAGGACGTACGAGACGTCCGCCGGCCGGATCGCCCAGGCGACGTGCTCGCTGAGCGGGACCTCCCCGCTCACGCCCAGGGCGGTGACGACGACGGCACCGCCCATGCCCGCGAGCGCCCCGATCCGGCGCGAGAAGGAGTAGCGCTGCGCGCGCACGCCCAGCCCCACGAGGAAGGCGACACCACCGGAGAGCACCGCACGGCCGGAGAGCTCCGCCAGCAGGCCCGTCCCGATCGTGAGGACGCCCGCTGTGAGGAGCGCGAAGGTCGTCAGGCGCGTGCGCGTCATGCCGGGCGCGAAGTGGGGGCCGGTCTCGAAGCCGACGGCCCAGCCCAGCAGCACCGCGCAGATGATGAGTGACATCCCGCCCTGGCCGAAGCCCAGCTCTGCGACCGAGGGCTGCGCCAGGATGCCCACCGCGCCCAGCACGGCGAAGAGCAGGTGGCAGGGCCATGCCGACGAGACCGGGCTGGCCGGTCGCGCGATCGCGGCGCGGTCCACGGGGTGCGCACCGGTGTCCGGCAGGCGGATGTCGCCCTGCGGCTGCGAGCGCAGCATGAGGAGCAGGCCCAGCAGGAGGATGATGCCGCCCAGCAGCGCCAGCCACGGCATGACGACGTGCCCGCCGTCGGCACCGCCCAGCAGCTGTGCCGCATACGTGACCACCAGAGTGATCCCGGCCGCCACGCCGGCGCTGCGCCAGGGCTTCGCCCGGCTGGTGCGGACCATGCTGAGGATCGCCGCGAACACGGCACCCACGCACAGGCCCATCGCCACCGGTACGAGGGCAGAGACGATGAAGACGGTGAGGACCGCGAGTGCCACCTGGAGGCCGGCGGCCACGAGTGCGACCCGCAGTGCCGTGGCGCCGCCCAGTCTGCCGCGCGGCACGAACACCCCGGCAACCCCCGCCGCGAGGACTGCCGCGTAGAGGAGGACGGCGGGCCGGGCCGCGAACGAGTCCGCGACCGTCGCCGCGTGGATGTCCTGCAGGTCCGCGGGCTCGATGAACGCGCTGACGCCGAAGGTGCCGGCTGCGCCGAACGCCAGCGCAGCGGCGGCCAGGATGCTCAGCCAGGCGCCCACTTCGACGGTGAAGAGCCGCAGCGCGGAGCTGTCCGGGACCGCCGCGGCGGCGCCCGGGGTGGCCGCGTCAGCGTCCGCGGACGACGGGTGGGGGTGCGGATGCGCGTTGTCAGTCACGTCTGCAAGGGTACCCGCGACCTCGGACACGGCCGGGGCCGCGAGACGCACGGGACGCGCTCGCGGCTCCGCTCGCTACCCTGGAACCGTGCAGAGTCCCACACCCCCGCAGGCCCCCGCGACCACCGCTCGTCCCTCGCTCACCGTCGTGCAGCACGGCCCCGAGGACGCGATCGCCGACCTCGCGCTGGCACGCGGTCTGCTGGACCGGGTGAAGACCGGCGACCGAGGCCCCCTCCTGCGGATCTATCGGCCCGCCCGCACCGTGGCATTCGGCGGGCGCGACCGGTTCCTGCCCGGCTTCCCCGACGCGATCGAGGCCGCCCGGGCCCGCGGGTTCACTCCCGCGCTGCGCACACTGGGGGGCCGGGTCGCTGCCTATCACCCCGGCAGCCTGGTGGTCGACCACATCGAGCCCGCGCCGCAGCAGCTGTCCCGCACGCAGGACCGGTTCGTGCGCTTCGGCGAGATGTACGCCGCCGCGCTGCGCGACATCGGGATCGACGCGCACATGGGCGAGATCCCCGGCGAGTACTGCCCCGGGGAGCACAGCGTCAACGTGGCAGGCCGGATCAAGGCGATCGGGACGGCCCAGCGCGTCGTGGGCGGCGCGTGGCTGTTCTCCTCCTCGATCATCGTCGAGGATCCTGATCCCATCCGCGCCGTCCTCACGGACGTGCAGTCCGCACTGGGCCTCGAGTGGGACCCCGCGACCGGGGGCTCGATCTCCGAGGTCCATCCCGGCACCGAGGTCGCCGCCGTCGAGCAGGCCCTCCTGGACCACTACGCCCGCGAATACGACCTCATCCCCGGAGAACTGACGGCCGCGGACGCACAGGCCGCGACCGGCCACCTCGAGGCGCACCGGCTCTGAGGCACTGAGGCGCTGGGGCGCTGGGGCCAACTGGCCCCAGCGCCTCAGAACCCCAGCGCCTCAGACCATCACGGCGTCTTGGGCGTTGAGGTCCGCTTCGCCGTCGTCGTCTTCTTCGCGGTCGTCGTGGACCCGCTCTTCTTCGCAGTCGTGGACGATGTCGACTTCTTGGCCGCAGTCGTCTTCGACGCCGCGGTCGTCTTCGACGCCGTGGTCTTCGAGGCCGTGGTCTTCCGCGTCGTCGTGCGCTTCTTCGCCGGACCCTTCGCCCGCTTCTCCGCCAGGAGCTCGAAGGCCCGCGTCGCGGTGATCCCCTCGACGGAGTCATCCTTGCGCAGCGTCGCGTTCGTCGTGCCGTCCGTGACATACGGGCCGAAGCGCCCGTCCTTCACGACGACAGGCTTCTTCGACTCCGGATCCTCACCCAACTCCTTGAGCGGAGCCGCCGCCGTCTGGCCGCGGCGCTGCTTGGGCTTCGAGTAGATCTCCAGCGCCTCGTCGAGCGTGATGTCGAAGATCTGCTCCTCGCGCTCCAGCGACCGCGAGTCCGTCCCCTTCTTGAGGTACGGGCCGTAGCGACCGTTCTGCGCGGTGATGGGCGTGCCCTCGGCGTCCTCGCCCACGGTGCGGGGCAGGGTCAGCAGGCGCAGCGCCTGCTCGAGCGTCACGGTCGTGGGCTCCATCGACTTGAAGAGCGAGGCGGTGCGCGGCTTGGGCTTCTTCGCACCCCGCTTGGGCTTCTCCTCCGGCTCCGGCAGCACCTCGGTCACGTAGGGGCCGAAGCGGCCGGACTTCGCGACGATCGTGTGCCCGGTCTCCGGATCCGTGCCCAGCTCGCGGTCGCCGGTGCCCTGCGTGCGGATGAGCTCTCGCGCGGACTCCTCCGTCAGCTCGTCCGGTGCGAGGTCGTCCGGCACGGACACGCGGCCCGGGTCGTCGCCCTCCTTCTCCGGTGCGACCTCGAGGTAAGGGCCGTAGCGGCCCACCCGCAGCACGATGCCATCCGCGATCGTCACGGAGTTGATCTCACGCGCATCGATGTCGCCCAGGTCGTCGACGACGGTCTTGAGGCCGGGCTTCGCGCCCTCGCCGTCCGCGCCGAAGTAGAAGTCGTGCAGCCACTGGGTGCGGTCCTCGCGGCCCCCGGCGATCTGGTCGAGATCCGCCTCGAGGTCCGCGGTGAACTGGTAGTCGACCAGGCCGGCGAAGTGCTCCTCGAGCAGCCGGGTGACGGAGAACGCGACCCAGCTGGGCACCAGTGCGTTCCCGCGGTTCGTCACGTAGCCGCGGTCCTGGATCGTGGAGATCGTCGCCGCGTACGTCGACGGGCGGCCGATCCCCAGCTCCTCGAGCCGCTTGACGAGGCTGGCCTCCGTGAAGCGGGGCGGCGGAGCGGTCGTGTGACCGTCCGGCGCCACCTGGTCGACGGAGATCGCGTCGCCCTCCTTGACGTCCGGCAGCCGCGACTCGCCGGAGTCCTTCCCGGACTCCGCGTACCGCTCGACGTCGCGGCCCTCCTCGTAGGCGGCGAGGAAGCCCTTGAACGTGATGACCGTGCCCGAGGTCGTGAAGCCGGCCGCTGCCGGCGCCGCCTGCCAGCCCCCGGCGGCAAGCCCCGCCGAGGCCGTCGTCAGGTCCGCGGTGAACCGCATCGTCGCGGTCGAACCCTTCGCATCCGCCATCTGCGAGGCGACGGTCCGCTTCCAGATGAGCTCGTAGAGCCGGAACTCGTCACCGCTGATCGAGGACGACACCTGCGCGGGCGTGCGGAAGTGGTCGCCTGCCGGTCGGATCGCCTCGTGCGCCTCCTGCGCGGCCTTGGCCTTCTTGCCGTAGGCGCGGGGCTGCGACGGCACGTACTCCGGCCCGTACAGCTCAGCGACCTGGTTGCGCGCGGCGGCGATCGCCTGGCCGGACAGCTGGGTGGAGTCCGTACGCATGTACGTGATGTAGCCGTTCTCGTACAGCGACTGGGCCACCCGCATCGCCTGGCGGGAGGACATGCGCAGCTTGCGGCCCGCCTCCTGCTGCAGGGTCGAGGTGGTGAACGGTGCGGCCGGGCGCCGGGTGTACGGCTTCGTCTCCAGCGACGTCACCGTCAGCGCGTCCTTCGCGGTGCCGCTCAGCGCGTCCGACAGCGAGGTCGCCTGCGCCTCGTCCAGGACGACGGCCTTCGACGAGGACTTGAGCTGGCCGCGGTCGTCGAAGTCGCGACCGGTCGCGACCTTCGTCTCATCCACCGAGTCCAGGCGGGCCTTGAACGGAGTGCCGCCCCCGGCCTCGGCGAGGGTGATGTCCAGGTCCCAGTAGCCGGCGGAGATGAACGCCATCCGTTCCCGCTCGCGCTCGACGACCAGGCGTGTCGCGACCGACTGGACGCGGCCGGCGGACAGGCCCGCGCGGACCTTGCGCCACAGCACCGGGGAGACCTCGTAACCGTACAGGCGGTCGAGGATGCGGCGGGTCTCCTGCGCGTCGACCAGGTCGACGTCCAGCTCGCGGGTGTTCTCCAGCGCGCGCTCGATCGCCTCCGGGGTGATCTCGTGGAACACCATCCGCTTGACGGGGATCGTGGGCTTGAGGACCTCCAGGAGGTGCCACGCGATGGCCTCGCCCTCGCGGTCCTCATCGGTTGCGAGGTAGAGCTCGTCCGCATCCTTGAGGAGCTTCTTGAGCTCCGTGACCTTCTTCTTCTTGTCCGGATCCACCCGGTAGTAGGGGGTGAAGCCGGAGTCGACGTCGACGGCGAACCGACCGTAGGGCCCCTTCTTCATGTCCGCGGGCAGCTCCGAGGGCTGCGGCAGGTCGCGGATGTGACCGACGGACGCGGTCACGTCATAGCCGTCCCCCAGGTATCCCACGATGGTGCGGGCCTTGGTGGGCGACTCGACGATCACGAGTCTGCGGGGGGTGGTGGTGGCGGCCATGTATTCCTTTCGCCTGTTCTCACGAGCACGCTTTCAGGCACAGCGGATCCTGCTGCGGTCGGATGTGTGCACAATGTAGCACCAGCAACGGACGCGCCATTCCCGCCGTCCCACACGCGACCGGCCCGTGCGCCGCCCGCGCTCAGTCTGTGGCGGGGACGATGATCGCGGCCGGGACCAGGGTGCGCACCTGGTCGATGAGCTGGCGGGCGAGCGCTTCCTCCTCGACCCCGAGCAGGTGCGCCAGCGCGGCCGCGATCTGCGCCAGAGTGAGCGTCCCGTCGCACACTCCCAGGAAGCCCGCGAGCGCCGGATCGGCCTGGAACGTCTGCGCGAGGCCGCCGCCCTGCTCGATCGTGATCATGGTCGGATCGTCCGCTCCCGGACGCAGATGCCGGTGCTCCGTGACATCGGCCGCCAGCTGGTAGGACGTCGCGGCCAGCTCGTCATCATCCGCCGAGGCCAACCAGTCGAGCAGGCCCATGCGCGTCTCGAGGAAAGCCGCGAGGCCCACCGGGTTGGAGCCGGGGCCCGACTCGATGACCGCGAGGTCGCGCAGTGGCGAGCGCGTGGGCTCCTCCTCCCTGCGGAGGAGGATCCACCCGAAGGCCACCTCATCGACTCCTCGGGCCTCGAAGTCGCCCAGCCACCGGTCAACGTCGGCGTGCCAGCGGGCCGAGGCCCGCGCCACTCCCCCGTCCCGGATCCAGGTGCGCGCATAGGCGGCCGGCCGCATGCGCTGCCGTTCGATGACCATTGCCGAGGTCGTGGTCGCCTCTGCAGTCCTGTCCAGTCCTGCAGTCCCGTCCAGTCCTGCAGTCCCGTCCGGTCCTGCGTCCCCATCCAGCCACCCGGTGGGCGGTGTCCGGTCGCCGCCGATCTCCCAGTTGCCCAGCATGACCGCGAGGCCGCCCGGCCGCAGGTGCGCGGGGGCAGAGGCCACCATGTCTCGCATGATCGCGTCACCGGCCCTCCCGCCGTCGCGGTAGCGGAAGGCTGTGTCCGTGCCGCGTGGTGTGATGACGAATGGAGGGTTGGAGACGAGGAGGTCGACGGCCTCGGGAAGGGGGTCGTAGAGGGATCCGGCACGGAACTCGACACGGTCGGCGACGCCGGCCAGCCCCACGGTGAGCCGCGCGATGTCGAGGGCCCGCTGGGACAAGTCGGTCGCGATGACTCTCTCCGCGTGCCGTGCGAGCAGCACGGCCTGGATGCCGCACCCGGTGCCGATGTCCGCGGCGAGGTCGACGCGCCCCCGCGGGGTGATGTCCAGCAGCGTGCGTCCGGCGCCGCCGTGGCCCAGGACGTACTCACCCTCGAGCGCATCGGGGCGGGTGAGAGTGCCGTGGTCCGCGACCAGAAGCAGTGTGTCGTCACCCGGCATGATCCCCCGCGGAACGCCCACCGGTAGGGGATGGCAGGTGAGAGCAAGGACGGAGCAAAGGAGCTGCGGGGCAGCATCATCGTGTCCAGCCCCGGCAGCAGCACCAGCGGCGGCCTCGGCACCAGCTCCGGCCCCGGCCTCGGGATCGGCACCAGCCATGGCAGCGTCACCAGCCCCGGCCTCGACGGCGCTATCGCCCTCGACACCGGCCTCAGCCTCGGCTGTGACCAGCAGTCCCCCGCCCTGCAGGGACGCAACGAGGTCTTCGCCCAGTGCCTCGATGACGTATTCCGCAGGGACCGGACTGTCAAGGTGGAAGAGCAGGGCGATGGCGGCCAGGCGACGATCACCAGACGACCCAGCGGAGGTCAGCACCCGCCGGCAGTGGCGAGCCGCCGGTGCCGGGTCATTCTCCCGGAGCGCGGCGTCCGCATCGGTGCCCCAGAGCGCCTGCAGGGCCGCTGGGGTGAAGCGGGCGCGGTGCAGGGCGGAGGCGAGCGCGGCCAGCACCGTGTCGTCCAGCTCGGGGACAGGCGGCAGCGGGGCTGGCGGCGAGGACGGCGACGAGGGGGACGACAACGGGGAGGGTGACGGCGAAGAATCAGGGGCTGCGGTGGGAGGCACCCGGCCATCGTACGGGGGTCCTGATCTGTCATCATGGGCGTGATGTCGAGGACTTCTGTCCCCGCTTCCCGGGACGCGCGGGCGGGGACATCGCACGCGCGCCTGATCCGCGGTGTCGCCGCTGGCACACTCGCGACCTTCGTCGCGCTCTTCTCCCACGTGGCCGCGGGCGGGCACGCCCCCGTGCTGCTGGGCATCGTGCTGCCGCTGGTGCTCGCGGTGTTCGTGAGCGTCGTGCTGGCAGGCCGGCGGCTGTCGCTGCTGCGCCTCAGCGCCTCGGTGGGCATCAGCCAGAGCGCGTTCCACTGGATCTTCGACGCCTCCGGCTCCTCGAGCCCCGGAGCCGGGCGCGCAGCCGCCAGCCGCGCGGCGCAGGAGGCGGCCGCCGCCGGTGACCCCCACGCGTTCCACCACGGCGTCGGGGTGCCCGCAGACTTCGCGAACTCGATGGGCGGGACCGCGGCTGGGGGGATGCTGGACGGCCACGCCGCACACGCCGCGGGACACGACAGCCCGCTCATGC
>DWZY01000080.1 GCA_019117325.1 Candidatus Brevibacterium intestinigallinarum | reverse complement strand
CGGGCTCACCGATGAGGATCGGGTTGTTCTTCGTCCTGCGGCTCAGCACCTGGACGACGCGGCGGATCTCCGAGTCGCGGCCGATGACCGGGTCGAGCTTCCCCTCGCGCGCCGTGGCGGTCAGGTCGACGCCGTACTTCTCCAGCGACTGGAAGGTGGACTCCGGGTCCTGGCTGGTCACCTTCTGCCCGCCGCGCACCTGGTCGAGCACGGCCAGCAGCGCCTCGCGGGTGGCGCCGGCGCGCGTGAGCGCCTGGCCCACCTCGCCGGTGTCCGCGGCCGCGCCCAGCAGCAGGTGCTCTGTGGAGACGAACTGGTCCCCCAGCGCCTGCATCTCCTGCTCCGCCTGGTTGATGAGCTGCATCGCCGGCCTCGCCAGCGTGGGCTGGGTGACGGAGGATCCGCTGACGGTGGGCAGTCCGGTGAGGATCCGGTCCGCCTCCTTCGCCAGATCCGTCGCCGAGGCCCCCGCAGCTTCCAGCAGCGACACCGCGATGCTGTCCGGCTGGGCGAGGAGCTGGGCCAGCAGGTGCGCGGGCTCGACATGTCCGTGGCCGCGCGCCACCGCATCCTTCGCGGCGGCGCCCAGCACTTCCTGACTCCTGGTCGTGAACTGTGCGTCCATAGGTTCCTTCTTCCCACAGAGATGACGTGTATGCCAGATCAACATCATCAAAGTTGAGTCTATTCCGCTCAAGACGGATTGGATAGTGCTCACGGGGGTGGGCGCTCGCCTAGGAAGAGAGCGGCCGGATCGGCCTCCACCGACTGCCTTCCAAGGACTCACATGCCACCCACCTCCGACCGCCCGGCGCCGGCCGCGGACGATCGTGACGCAGCGCTGCGCGTCGACCTGCGCACCGGCGGCATCGCGGTCCGGCTGCGCTTCTCCCCCGCACTCGCGCGACTGGCGGAGGAGACTCGTGCACTCTGGTCGCACGCGCTCGTGGAGGAGGATGTTGAGCCGGCGACGGATGCTGAGCGGGCGACGGACGACGGCCCGTCGGCCGCACCGCTCGTGTTCGCCGCCCCGGGTGAGGACGTGAGCGTGCATGCCGGTGATGGCGCAGGGTCCGGCGTGCGGACCCATCGGATCGCGCCGGATGACCCGAACGCGTCGTTCGAGATCTCCGGACTGGTGACCACCGCCGTCATCCGGCAGCTGCTGGGCACCAGGCTCCTCCTCCACGCCGGTGCGGTCGAGCACCCGGACCTGGGCACCGTTCTCGTCGTGGGGCCCTCCGGTGCGGGGAAGTCGACGTCCACCGTGGCGCTGGGTCAGGGCGCGACCTATCTGACGGACGAGCTCACGATCCTCGATCCCCACGACCGCAAAGTGACCGCCCACCCCAAACCGGTGTCCCGGGTGGTGCGCCCCGAGGCCGACCCGGCGGCGGCCTCGGGCACGGAGGCGGCCCTGGCTTCGGAGCCAGCCCCGGCCTCGGAGCCAGCCCCGGCCTCGGGCACGGCAGGTCGGCACAAGCGGGACTTCCCCCTGGCGGACCTGGGCCTGCGGCCCGGCCTCACCGGGGCGGCACCGTCGCACGTGCTGATCCTCGACCGGCAGGGCGACGCCGGAGCGCCGGTGCCGGTGAGCGCTCGGCGGACACCGCCCGGCGAGGCCCTGCACGTGCTGGTCGCCCAGTCGTCCTCGACGTGGCGGGTGACCCGCGGGCTGGCGCGACTCACGGAGATGCTGGACGACGTGGGAGGAGCGCTGACGGTGCGGTACACGGAAGCCTCCGACCTGGTGCGACAGCTGCCGGACCTGGTGCGGGAGCCCGCGCTCCGCACGCCGTGGCGTCACGCGCGCGGGCGCAGGCCCGACGCACCGGCGGCCGGCCACCACGCCGTGGCACCCTTCGCGGACGCCATCGTGTTCGAGGACTCCGTCGCCGTCCTGACGGAGGGGCGCCTGGTCACCATCGACGGACTGGGCGCACTGCTCTGGGACGTCCTCGAGATGGATGGACCGCTGACGACTGCGGCGCTGCTGGAGACCCTCACCTCTCTGCTGGGCGACGATCCGCAGGCCGCCGCGCACATGGAGGCAGCGCTGTCCTCGCTGCGGGACGAGGGGCTGCTCGCACCGGAGGTGTGACTGGGGTTCGACCGGGAGTGCGACCTGAGGTGTGACCGGGGCCTCGCAGGCGCCGCACCGCGGACGTAGCATGGCGGCATGTCTGATCTCATCCTCACCTCCACCCGGAACGCCGTCACGACGATCACGCTCAACTCCCCGCAGACGCGCAATGCCCTGTCGATGGAGCTCATGGCCCGGCTGCGGGACGTGCTCGCAGAGATCGGCGAGGACACCTCCGTCCACGCAGTCGTGCTGGCGGCCGAGGGCCCGGTGTTCTCCTCCGGGCACAACCTCAAGGAGGTGCGCGGCGCAGACCTGGAGCGCCAGCAGGAGATCTTCGACCTGTGCACCCAGCTCATGCTGACGGTCCAGCGGATCCCGCAGCCGGTCATCGCGCGCGTCCAGGGACTCGCGACGGCGGCCGGGGCGCAGCTGGCGGCCACGTGCGACCTCGTCGTCGCCGGCCGGTCCGCGTCGTTCGCGACGCCGGGGGTGAAGATCGGCCTGTTCTGCTCGACACCGGGTGTGGCGATCGCCCGCGCGCTGCCCACCAAACAGGCGATGCGCATGCTCCTGACCGGCGACCCGATCAGCGCGGAGCGGGCCCTGGAACTGGGCATGGTCTCCGACGTCGTGGACGACGCGGACGTCGTCGAGGCGGCGGACGAGCTGGCGGCGAAGATCGCGCAGGCCTCGTCTGCGACCGTCGCGATCGGCAAGGAGGCGTTCTACCGGCAGATCAACATGACCGTCGAGGACGCCTACAGCGAGATGTCCCGGACGATGGCCGCGAACGCGGTCATCGAGGACGCGCAGGAGGGCATCGACGCGTTCCTCACGAAGCGCGAGCCCACCTGGCAGGGCCGCTGAGGCAGAGCCACCGACCGGGCCGGAACCGCCTGCGGTGACGTGCGGAGCGGGTGGTGCCCGGGGCCTCGGCGGGCCTGAGCGGCGGGTGAAGGTCCAGGCACTACCCTGAGGGGCGAGCCCGCCCGCGCGACCCCAGGAGGCCCCTGCCCATGACCGTCATCGTCACCGGCGCCTCCGGCCTCGTCGGACGCCACGTCGTGCGCGCGCTGCAGGACCGCGGCACACCGGTCCTCTCCGTGGGGCGCGCTCCGTCGTCCGCGCAGCCCGATGGGTCGGCGGCACCGCGCGTGCACCACGTCGACTGGGACATCCGCGAGGACGCGCCGATCGATGTGACCGCGCTGGCTCCGCGCGTGACGGCCGTCGTCCACTGCGCGCGGCTCAGCGCCGACTGGGGACGCCCCGACGACTTCCACGCGGTCAACACCGCGGGCACCCGCCGCGTGCTCGACGCGTTCCCGCGGGCGCGCGTCATCCATCTGTCCTCGACGGCCGTCTACGGACTGCACGAGGCCCACGACCACCTCTACGAGGAGGCGGGGCCGCTCGAGGAGTCCCGCTACCGCGACGAGTTCGCGCGGACCGCGGCCCTCGCCGAGGGCGTCATCGCCCGCATCCGCCCGCAGACCCTCGTCCTGCGCCCGGCTCGCATCTACGCGCCCGGGGAGGATGACGGTGTCTACGACTCGCTCCTCCGATTCGCGCGGCGCGGCACGTTCGAGCTGCCCGGCGGTGGGAAGGTCGAGACGATGCTGGCGCACATCGACACCGTCGTCCAGGCCGTCCTGGCGGGACTGGACCAGCCCGGCGTCCGCGGGCCCATCAACGTGGCCGATCCCCGGCCCTACGTGCTGCGGCAGGCGCTCACCACGTACCTGGCGCGGACGGACCACCCGTATCAGCCGCTGGACGAGCGCGCCGCGGATCTCGTGACCGCTCGGGCGTGGCTGGCGCAGCGGCGGGTCAAGACGCCCACGCCGAGCAACCGACCCACACACACGGTCACGGAGATCTCCGCCTACACGAAGAAGCGCACGTACAGCCTGGATCGACTCACCCGGCTGCTGGGCGTCGAGCCGGTCCAGCACCTGGCACCCAGCCCAGGAGACGCGGACGACTGACGGCTGAGGGGCTGGGCTGGCCCTTTCCGCGACACGCCGTGTGCGTGTTCGGCAGACCTAGGCGCAACCAGACCTCTCGAGCACGCACGCGGCGTGTCGTGAGAATCGGACGTCAAGGCGCTGGTGGCGAGGGCATCTGACCTGCACGGATGCTTCAACTCAAAACTCAAAGAGTGATTTTGAGTTGATTTGGAGTTCGCCGGGGCCACGCTCCCGCACCCTGTGCG
>DWZY01000079.1 GCA_019117325.1 Candidatus Brevibacterium intestinigallinarum | reverse complement strand
AGCCCCAGGTGCGCGGCGACCGCGGCGACCTGGCGGGTGTGGTTGGACTGGTAGCCGCCGATCGACACGAGCGTGTCTGCTCCGGACTCCAGGATGTCCGGAACGATGTACTCGAGCTTCCGGGTCTTGTTGCCGCCGAAGGCCAGGCCGGAGTTCACGTCCTCGCGCTTCGCGAAGATCCGGGGCGCATTCTCGCCGCCCAGATGGCGGGCCAGGCGCGGCATCTCGTGGATGGGGCTGGGGCCGAAGGTGAGCGGGTAGCGGGGCAGGTCTGCAGTGGCCATGGGTGCCTCTCTCGTCTCTCGTCGTCGAGTGTCACGGATCGCGATATGCGATATATTGCGTGGTGCAGGTCATACACTGGCATACGCCCAGCGCGATGTCCACACCTTCCCGACAGAAGGTCGCGGGTGCCGCGCACGCAGCCAGCCGCCCCTCACCCACCAGACGAACCACCCACCCGAAGGAGCCGCCGTGCCCATCCCCGCCGGTCCGGGCATCGCCCCGCGCACCCTCCTGCGCGATGACGTGCATCGGAGGATCCGCGACGCGATCGTCCGCGGCGAGCTGCAGCCGGGCGAGAAGCTGCGCGACGGCGAGCTGGGCGAGTGGCTGGGCGTGTCCCGCACGCCGGTCCGCGAGGCGCTACTGCGGCTGGCGGAGGCCGGTCTCGTGACCGCCCGTCCCGGCCGGGAGACGATCGTGGCTCCCGAGGACCCGGTCACCCTGGCGCACGCCCGCACCATCTCTGCGGAACTCCACGCGCTGGCCGCCCGCCTGGCCGCCCCGCACGCGGCCGCGGACCCGGCCGCCCTGGCGCGACTGAATGAGGCGAACGAGCGCCTGCGGACGGCCACGGATCCCGAGGCCGCGATCACCGCGGACACGGACGTCCACGACGTCGTGGTCGCCCTGTCCGGGAACCCGCTGCTGCCGGGTCAGCTGGACACGCTGGTCCCGATCCTGCTGCGGGCGGAGTTCCTCCACTTCGATGCGCAGACGGCCGCCGCGTCCGCGGCCCAGCACGATGCGATCGCGCAGGCGCTGGCCACTGGCGATGCGGACCGCGCAGCGGACCTGACCCGGGAGAACTGGCTCTCCCTGGGGTGAGGAGTCCCTTCAGGCCGGACCCGCAACCCGCATCACCCACTCGGCCCACCGACCCGATCATGCACTGACAAGCCCGACCCCAGAGCGCCATTCGAAAACGAACTTGACTGCCGCGAACGAGCATGAGCAGACGTCGATCCGCCTCTTCACACGGATGAATTTCGTGATACAACCAGCGCAACCGTCGCCGCAAGTTCAGCCAGGCCGCTCGCCGAACTTGAATAAACACCCCACAACGTCGATACATCAGTCAGATGAATTACACCAGATAGACACCCTTTTCCAGCTCGTATCAACTCCTCGCAACAGTTTCGATCAGTCACTCCAAAAATACAATCACTTCACAACCTGACGCCATTTAAAGTTCACCCATCAGGCATGCGCTCCGAGCCAGATACCACGAGACCGAGAGGGCTCTCATGCTTCAATGGACGACGACACTCGCCGCAGCCGCCATAGCGCTGCTAGTTGGATCGCGGCCAGCGTCAACGAGTACGCAAAAACGCCGGGCGATGGTATCGAAACATGCAGAAACGCCGCTGCTTCGCTGGCTCAGGAATCCCGCATGTCGCCTCAATCCGGCTTGAACTTCTCATGTTCCGAGCATGGCGTGACCGTCGCAGACGCGATGCCACCCAAGAATCCATCACCGACACGACCCCTCTCGCACGGACCCGAAGGGACACAGCTGTTGACGATGAGGGTTGCGCCATTACTGGAGAAACTCGAAGACGAGTCGTAAACGATCTACACGCACAAATGGAAGCGTGCATCTTTTTTGGGCAAACCGGACACCCCATTCATGGGACCTGGATTAGTTACGTGAAATCGACAGTCGACTTCTGCCCCTACGCCACCAGAGCTGATTCGACAATCAGCGTCACGGAGAACGACCTGTCTCTCGGAACTGTTAACTATAGCGGCCGAACACGGGCGCACTTGCACCACGGAATCCTTCCGCCGACCATCAGTGGTCAGCCGGGAAACTGGGCTCTTACGACTGCTTCGCCAGATCGTGGGAAACACACGGTTAGCCAAACGTTCCGCTGGAACCACCAAATCAAGCCTGCGGGATCAACATACGCGGTGGAATATTACGCGTCACGCATTTCGGTACCAGACAAACTGTTCAACGTTTCGGTTGCAGGAAGCTGGAGCACTCCAAGATTCTTCGGCGGGGAGGACGCCGCGGAAACCTGTCGCTACCCAGACGGAGCTGAAGCGCCAATCTAAGCACGCCGCTGTCGGGACTAGTTTCTGAAACCCGCCCTCACCACATGATCCGGCGTGCTGCGCGTAAGAGGCAGCGGCATGTAGCCCGCATTGAAGTCATACGTCACGCGGATTTCCTCATCAGCACTCGTGAGGCTGACGACGCGCTCCAGGCGATCGTCGATGACGAGGACCGATTCCGAGACTCCTGCGACCAGGGGTTCGAGCCGGACCTCGTACCCCGAACCCGTGCGATCTGCGTCGCGCATCCGGAAATAGTCGATCGGCCGTCCCCAGAAAGGCCCTTTGTGGGGGAAGACCAGCCCCTCGGGCGTTCCCAGCGCAAGCGCGGAGAACGTACCGTCCGCACCCCACGACCCCTCGAGATACTGTCGTGAACGGTAAGGGTCGAACTGGTAGTAGGCGATCCACATGCCGTTCTCGAGACGGGCGCTCTGGTGCTCGAACGTGTCCGGTTCGATGGTGAAGCGGAGTGTGACATGCGCACACGCCGCACCCGATCGCTGTATCTCGATGTAGGCCGTGACGGGACGGAGCGAGGCTTCCCCGAGTACCGTCCCGATAGCTTCACGCATCAGCTGTTTCTGAGTCTCCGGCACATACGCTCCCGGCTCGTGGTCCTGCCGCGCGAGAAACCTGCTCCGCAGTGCTTCCGGCTCACAGCGCGGCTGCTCGTCCGTCACCGAGCATAGTGGCTCTCGCGCCACGCTCGGACACGGGAAGCATAAGAACGAAGGCCCCTCGATGCGGGGCCTTCGGCTGGCAACGTTCCGGCAGCCGGCCCGTTGCGCACTGATCGTACTGGTCGAATTCATCACCGGATGCGCGCGCCCCCGGACCTCACGCAGGTCACCGCCCCGCTTTGCCCTCGATCCAGTACGCCTGAGTGAAGAAGGTGCCGCGGTCCAGGCGCCAGGTCTCCTTGCAGACGCTGCGGACGGCTGTGACGACGCGGCGCTCCCCCGCGCCCCACGCCCACACATCTGCCGGATCAACATCCAGACCGCGCATCCACGCGGCCAGCTCACCGCCGCGGTCACCCGGGGAGGGCGAGATCCACGAGAAGTCCAGATGCGGATGCGACGCGACCGGCAGTCCGGCGCGCGGATCCGCGTGTGCATCCTCGATCGCCGCACTCACACACACGCGGGCGGGCGCGGCCTCGATGAGCGTGTTGATCGCCGGGAGTGCGGTGAGGTCACCCACGACGACCCAGTGGTTCACCTCCCGCGGGATCGCGAGGCGCGCGGGCGACAGCGCGGCCTCGACCCGCTGTCCCGGTGCGGCCTGCTGGACCCAGGCGCCTGCGGGACCCGGGTCCTCATGCAGGACGAAGTCGACGTCGAAGGTTCCCGCCTGCTCATCGACCGCGACGAACGTGTAGCCGCGCTGGCTCACGTCATCCCTCCGCTCATTCGGCACCCAGAGGCGCATCCACAGGGTGGGCGCCACGTCGAGGCCCGCCACAGCCTGCGGCGCATGGAACCGGATCCTGCGAAAGTGCTGCGTCAGGTCCCGCACGGACACCACCTCGACGGGATGGTTGGTGATGCGCATGAGGCGCAGGATGCCGCGTTCGATGTTCACCATGGTTGAGTCCGCCCCTCTGAGTGCCGTCCCTGAGCACCGACCAGCACTCACTGAGGCACACCTTACTCTAATGAGGTGAGCCTTACTCCTCGGCCAGCAGCTCCACGAACGCGCGGGCGACCGGGGTCATCGCAGCCTCGAGCTCAGGCTCCGCGTCTGCGACGGGACCCACGACCCCGTCGACGGTGAGCCCGTCCGGCAGCCCGTCCCCGGCCTCAGCCCAGCCGCGCAGCAGCGGTGCATCCGCCTCCAGGTGGAACTGCGTCCCCCAGGCCCGGCCCACCCGGAACGCCTGGACGGGCGCATCCGTGCCATCGACCAGGTGGACCGCGCCCTCCGGCAGCTCCATCTGCAGCCCGTGCCACAGGACGACGGGGAACTCCTGCGGCACGCTGGAGAAGAGCGGGTCGTCCGCCGCCTCCGCTCGCAGCGTCCCCGTCATGAGTCCCACCTGCGGGACCGCGCGCTGGACGACGGGCCGACCCAGGGCCTCGGCGAGCATCTCGCCGCCCAGACACACGTTCAGGCTCGCGAACTCTCCGGCCGCCGAGGCCACCAGCAGCTCCCGCACGGCCGGGAACCACGGGTTTCGCTCGTCATCGACGGGCCCGGCCTGCCCGCCCAGGACCAGGAGGCCCACCCCCGGCTGGCGCAGCTCGTCGAGCCCGGGCAGGCGGGCGAGCGCGGCCTCGGCGGACACGTCGCCGCGGGCGTCCACGACCTCGTACGGCCGACGCACGTCCAGCTGTGCGCCGGCGGCTTCCAGCCAGACGCCCAGCCGACGGGCGTCCGTCCCAGCCTCGTGCTCGATGACGACGATGCGCTGTGTCATGGCCCCTCCCTCACGCCGATGCGGTCAGCTTCTCACTCCGCCGTCACGTACGCGGCGCTGATCCCGCCGTCCACGGTGAAGGTGCTCGCGTTGACGAACGACGCATCGTCGCTGGCCAGGAACGCGACAGCTGCCGCAATCTCCTCCGGCTCCGCGAAGCGCCCGCCCGGCACATGGACGAGGCGGCGCTGCGCGGCGACGGGGTCGGACGCGAAGAGCTCCTGCAGCAGCGGCGTGTTGACCGGTCCGGGGCACAGCGCGTTCACGCGGATCCCGTCCTTCGCGAACTGGACGCCCAGCTCACGGCTCATGGACAGCACACCGCCCTTCGAGGCCGAGTAGGAGATCTGCGACGTCGCCGCCCCCATGAGCGCGACGAACGAGGCCGTGTTGATGATCGAGCCGGACTTCTGCTCGACCATGTGCGTGAGCGCGTACTTGCTGCACAGGTACACGGACGTGAGGTTGACGTTCTGCACGCGCGACCAGGCATCCAGGCCCGTGTCGAGGATCGACGAGTCATCCGTCGGGTTGATGCCCGCGTTGTTGAACGCGACGTCGACGCTGCCGAAGGTGTCCTTCGCCTGCTGGAACAGGTTCTTCACCTGCTCCT
>DWZY01000078.1 GCA_019117325.1 Candidatus Brevibacterium intestinigallinarum | reverse complement strand
CCCGCCGAGCGCATCCTGGACGACGAGTCCCTGGAACCGGTCGAAACCGCAGCGGTCGGGTCACCGGCCGCGGACTACATCGTCGATCCCGACTGGACCGACGAGATGGCGCAGAGGACCGGCATCCCGGCCCGCGTCATGCAGGCGTACGCCTCCGCCGCCCTGTGGGCCACGGACACGCATCCCACCTGCGGTGTCGAGTGGAACACCCTGGCCGGCGTGGGCTGGGTGGAGAGTCAGCACGGCTGGCTGCGCGGGGCCTCGGTCCGGGCCAACGGCGACGTGCGACCGGAGATCATCGGCCTGCCGCTGGACGGCTCCGGCGGCACCGCCCTGGTCCCCGACACAGACGGCGGACGTCTGGACGGCGACACGGAGTTCGACCGCGCGGTCGGCCCCATGCAGTTCATCCCGGAGACCTGGGAGCTGTTCTCCGTCGACGCCCGCGGCACCGGCGAGGCGGACCCGCACAACATCGACGACGCTGTCTTCAGCGCCGCGAACTACTTCTGCAGCATGGGGGTCGACTTCGCCTCCGACGAGGGATGGACCCGCGGCATCCTGCGCTACAACGCCTCCCAGCAGTACGCGGACGACGTGTACGCCGCGGCCCAGTACTACGCGGACGCCTGAGGCGGGCGGATTCTCAGGCTCGGAGGACCGTCCGTCGTCCCGCTCGATCCGCGCGCCGCGCATCCGCCGTCGTTGACGGGGCGTGGTCGTGACGGTGGCCTGAGCTCACCCATGGAGCAGGCGCTGCTCCAGACCCAGCCGCACGGTCGGCCATTCCGCCGCGATGATCGAGTAGACGACGGTGTCGCGCAGGACCCCGCGATGCAGCATGTGGCTGCGCAGGATCCCGTCCTGCTTCGCACCCAGCTTCTCGATCGCGCGCCTTGACCGGAGATTGTGCGCGTGGGTGCGGAACTCGACGGCGATGCAGTCCAGCTCGTCGAACGCACGCGTGAGCATCATGAGCTTCATCTCCGGGTTCGTCCGCCCGCCGTGCGCCTGCGGACTCAGCCACGTCGACCCGATCTCCACGCGTCGGTGGGGTGCATCGATGTTCATGAAGGTCGTCATGCCCAGTGCGGTCCCTGACTGCCCGTCGAGAACGGTGTACGGGGCCATCGACCCGGCTCGCTGGAGCGCCAGCCTCCGCTCGATCTCCTCCTCGATCTCGTCCGGCGCGGGAATGGCGGTGAACCACAGGTCGCCCAGCTGGGCGGCGGCCTCCGCCAGTCCGGGTGCGTGCGCGGGAGCCAGCTGCTCGAGGATCACGGTGGGGCCCGTGAGTGTGGGAGCTGCCGCGAACGCACTGGCGGGCGCGGCCTCGGCGGCGTGGTGCGTGCGACGGCGACGGCGCAGGCCCGCAGCGGTCCCGGCGGAGGGCGGCGGGGCGGACCGTCCAGGTGATTCGGACGGGGAGGTCATGCGTGCACGATATTCCAGACCCGCAGGAGAATCACCTGGAGAATCGTAGGATCGATCGCGCGGTGCGTGCACGGACCGCACCAGCCCCGCGCACGCCCCCACGCGGGTGAGCAAGCTCATCCCCGCCCGCTCTCCGCGCGGAGTAGCATTGCCCCAAAGCTCCCACCACCAGCCGGACGGTCCGATCGCAGCGCTCGATCACCGTCCGGCGGTGCATGGGGAGTGATCTGCGCACAAGGGTGATGGGGGACACATGGCAGACGACCAGACGGATTTCACAGTGGCAGGGGACCCCTTCGGGCTCACCGGACTCACGTATGACGATGTGCTCCTGCTGCCGGGGGACACGGACGTCATCCCGTCGGAGGCCACCACGGCCACCCGGCTGACCCGCGAGCTGGAGATCAACATCCCGCTCATCTCCGCCGCGATGGACACCGTCACGGAGTCGCGCATGGCGATCGCGATGGCACGGATCGGCGGCATCGGCATCATCCACCGCAACCTCTCCAAGGAGGACCAGGCGGAGCAGGTCGACTACGTCAAGCGGTCGGAGTCCGGGATGATCAACAATCCCGTGACGATCACCCCGGACCGCACGCTGGCGGAGCTCGACGAGATCTGCGGCCAGTACCGGATCTCCGGACTGCCGGTCGTCGACGAGCGCGGAGTCCTCGTGGGCATCATCACGAACCGCGACCTGCGCTTCATCCCGCACCAGAAGTTCGCGTCCGCCACCGTGGGCGAGTTCATGACGAAGGCGCCGCTGCACACCGCGAAGGTGGGCGTCGAGCCGGACGAGGCGTACGCGATCCTGCGCCAGCACAAGATCGAGAAGCTGCCACTGGTCGATGACGACTACGTCCTGCAGGGCCTCATCACCGTCAAGGACTTCGTCAAGAGCGAGGAGTACCCGCTGGCCGCGAAGGACGGCTCCGGCCGCCTCCTCGTGGGTGCCGCCGTGGGCTTCTACGGCGACGCGGCAGAGCGCGCGGGCCTGCTGGCCGAGGCCGGTGCGGATGTGCTCGTCGTCGACACCGCCAACGGCCACGCCCGCGGCGTGACGGAGATGATCAGGACCCTCAAGACCGACCCCGCATTCCGGGACGTCCAGGTGATCGGCGGCAACGTCGCGACGACCGAGGGCGCACAGGCCCTCATCGACGCCGGCGCAGACGCGATCAAGGTGGGCGTGGGCCCCGGCTCCATCTGCACGACCCGCGTCGTCGCCGGTGTGGGCGTGCCCCAGGTGACCGCGATCCACCTCGCCGCGCAGGCGGCGAAGAAGGCGGGCGTCCCGCTGATAGGCGACGGCGGCCTCCAGTACTCCGGCGACATCGGCAAGGCCCTGGTCGCGGGTGCGGACTCCGTCATGCTGGGCTCCCTGTTCGCCGGCACGGCGGAGAGCCCCGGCGACCTGCTCCTCATCAACGGCAAGCAGTACAAGGGCTACCGCGGCATGGGCTCGCTGGGCGCGATGGCGCCCCGCAAGGGCACCTCCTACTCGAAGGACCGCTACTTCCAGGCGGACGTCGCCACGGACACGGACCTCATCCCCGAGGGCATCGAGGGCCGCGTCGCCTACCGCGGACCGCTGCGCCAGGTCGCCAACCAGCTGACCGGCGGCCTGCGCCAGACGATGTTCTACGTGGGCGCGCGCACGATCCCCGAGCTCAAGCAGCGCGGCCGCTTCGTCCGCCTCACGACGGCGGGTCTCAAGGAGAGCCACCCCCACGACATCCAGATGACCGTCGAGGCTCCCAACTACCACGCGAAGTGAGGCGCCGCCGGCGCACACACTGATCGACACCGCGTGACCGGTGCGGCCCCCAGCGGGGTCGCACCGGTCACGCGTTCCCCGGAGAGGACCACCCCATGACAGCAGCGCCCGCAGGACGCGACGGAGCCCTGCGCGGCGTGCCGGTGCTGCTGACCTTCATCGCGGTCTTCATCGCCGCGGTGAACCTGCGCGCCGGCATCGCGTCCCTGGGGCCGGTCCTCTCCGACGTGCTCGCCGCCTTCGGTGCCGGCGGCAGCATGGCGGGGGCGATCACCGCGATGCCCGGGCTGTTCTTCGCCGTCATGGGTCTGCTGGCCGTGCCGCTGGCCTCCCGCTTCGGCCTCAGCACGATGCTGACCGCTGGCATGATCCTCACGCTCGCGGGCCTGGCCGTCCGCCCCTGGGTGGGCGACATCTGGATCTTCCTGGTGCTCACCGCGTCCGTCGTCGCGGGCATCGCGCTGGCGAACGTGCTGCTGCCCGCCTGGATCAAGAGTCACGGCGGTCGCCACATCGTCGCGCTCATGACGATCTACACCTCCGTCCTGGGCCTGTCCGGCGCGGTGGGCCCCCTGAGCGCGCTCCTCTTCGAGTGGCGCGGCGCCCTCTTCGTGTGGGCCATCCTCGCCGCGGCCCAGGTCGTCGTGTGGCTGGTCGTCGCCGCGCGGACCGGCTACGACTTCCCCTCGGGCAGTCGAGCCCGGGTCGAGGACGCCGAGGCCGGGGCTGAGTCCTCCCCGACCACGGCTCCCGCTGGCACGGACACCGGGACCACGGCCTCGGCGGCTGCAACCGGTCCCGAGGCCGTCGCCGGCCAGTCGGCCACCGCACCGCCCGCGGGCTGGTTGCGGACCTCGCTGTGGCGGGCGCCGACAGCAGTCTTCCTCATGC
>DWZY01000077.1 GCA_019117325.1 Candidatus Brevibacterium intestinigallinarum | reverse complement strand
CTTGGGCTGGAAGTGGATGTCCGCGATGACGGGGATCTGCGATTTCTGCGCAATCGCGGGCAGGGCGTCCGCGTCGTCGGCCGACGGGCACGCGACCCGGACGATGTCGCAGCCGGCCGCGGTGAGCTCCGCGATCTGCTGGAGGGTGGCGTTGATGTCCGTCGTCTTCGTCGTCGTCATCGACTGCACCGACACCGGGTGATCCGATCCGACGCCCACGCTGCCCACCCTGATCTGCCGGGTCGTGCGCCGCGGGGCCAGGACCGGCGGCGGTGCGGCGGGCATTCCCAGATTCACTGTGCTCACAGGTGAGGTTCCCTTCGTGGACGGCCGTGTCGAGCGCTGCGCCTCATGCTACTCGGCGAGCCGGTGAGCGCCCTGCGTGCGGGTCGGCGCCGCACACGGTCAGGCACCGAACAGCCGGACCGGTTTGACGATGTCGACATAGACGAGGAGCAGGGTCATCGCGAGGAAGCCCGCGATGACGACGTACGTGAGCGGCAGGAGCCGCGCGGTGTCGAACGGTCCCACGGCGCCGCGTCCCCTCCACCGGCTGATCCGGCGCCGGGCCCCCTCGTACAGGGCGACCGCGATGTGGCCGCCGTCCAGCGGCAGGAGCGGCACCATGTTGAAGGCGAAGAGGAAGAGGTTGAGGGACGCGAAGAGGCTGATGCCGGTCTGCGCCTTGTCGATGAGCTCGAGCGTGATGACGTCGCCGCCGGCGGTCTCCACCTCGTTCGTCGACGCGATCTCGCCGGCGACCCGGCCCACGCCCACCATCCCCATGGGGCCCTCCGGGTCGCGGGGCTCGTCCGTGAACGCGACCTGAGCGATGTCGACGAGCTTCTGCGGCAGCGTGAGCAGCGCGTGGAAGGTGTCGCCCACCGCCCGGGCCGCGTGACCGGGGAACTCGAGCGGGGAGATCGGGATGTACTCCTGCGTGGGACCGATCCCCAGGAATCCGGCCGGCTCAGTCACGAGCGCGCCGGCCTCGTCGTAGACGGCATCGCCGTCCTCGTCGAGCGCGGGACGCTCGCTGGAGATGATCGGCACGTCGAGGGTTCGTCGCTCGCCGTCGCGCTCGAGGACGATCGGCACCGTCGTCCCCGCGCTGTCCCGGATGACGTCGACCATCGCGTCCCAGTCCTCGACCTCCGTGCCGTCGACGGACACGATCGTGTCGCCGGGCTCGATCCCCGTCTCCCAGGCCGGGGTCAGCTGATCGCCGGGCTGGCACTCCGCCTGCTGCGCCTCCGTCCGCTGGGCAGCGGTCGTCGCCGGCACCGCGCACTCGACGACCGTCTCCACCGTCGTCGTGGGGCCGGGCAGGCCGATGCCCACCAGGCTCACGCCCAGTGCGACGATCCCCAGGACCAGGTTGACGAACGGGCCGCCGAACATGACCACGAGGCGCTTGGGCACGCTCAGGGAGTAGAACGCGCGGTTCTCCTCGCCCGGTGCCAGCTCCTCGTTCGACATGATCCGCGCGTCCTCGACCGCGGTCGCGAAGAGGCGGGCGCGCCTCCGGCGCCGGCGGCGGCCCCCGCCCAGGCGCGTGTCCGCCTGCTCCTCCGGCGGGTACATCCCCGGCATCGCGATGTAGCCGCCCAGCGGCAGGGCCTTGATGCCGTACTCCGTCTCACCGCGACGGGTGGAGAAGAGGGTGGGACCGAAGCCGATCATGTACCGGGTGACCTTGACGCCGAAGCGCTTCGCGGGCACGAGGTGCCCCAGCTCGTGGAGGGCGATCGAGGCGGAGATGCCCACGAGGAAGAGGACGATCCCCACGAGGTAGAGGAGCGCGGTCATCCGCGTGCCTCCCCCGCGATCCGATCGCGGACGAAGCCGCGCGCCCACGCATCAGCGGCGAGCACGTCCGCGCGGGTGAGGGCAGAGGACGCGCCGGTCTCCGCCGCGTCGTGCTCCGCATGCGCCGCGAGTGCCGCCGCGATCCCGTCCGCGATGCCCGTGAAGGGGATGAGGCGGTCGTGGAAGGCATCGACCAGCACCTCGTTCGCCGCGTTGTAGACGGCCGGGTGGGTGCCCCCGCGGCGGCCGGCGGCGATCGCCAGGTCCAGGGCGGGGAACGCCTCGCGGTCGACCGGCTCGAAGGTCCAGGTCGCCGCAGTGGTCCAGTCGACCGGCCGCGCGCCGGAGGCCAGTCGCTGCCCCGCGCCCAGGGCGTAGGCGATGGGCAGGCGCATGTCCGGGGGCGAGACCTGCGCGATCGTCGACCCGTCCGTGAACTCGACCATCGAGTGGACGAGGCTCTGCGGGTGGACGACGACCTCGATCCGGTCGTAGGCAACGCCGAACAGCAGGTGCGCCTCGATGACCTCGAGCCCCTTGTTCACGAGGCTCGCGGAGTTCGTCGTGATGACGCGACCCATGTCCCACGTGGGGTGCGCGAGCGCCTCCTCCGGCGTCACGGCCGCAAGCTGCGCGCGCGTGCGCCCGCGGAAGGGCCCGCCTGAGGCGGTGAGGACGAGTCGCGCCACCTCGTCCGCCCGGCCCGCGCGCAGGGCCTGGGCGATCGCGGAGTGCTCGCTGTCGACGGGGATGAGGGCCGCTCCCGAGGCCCGGGCGGCTGCCAGCACGACCTCGCCGCCGATGATGAGGGACTCCTTGTTCGCGAGTGCCGTGTCCGTGCCGGCCTCGAGCGCGGCCAGGGTGACGTCGAGGCCGACGGCTCCGGTCACGGCGTTGAGGACGATCGAGGCGGGCCGGGCGGCGATGCGGGCCGGGGCCTCGGGCCCCAGCTCGATGACCTCGACGGGGTCGGGACGCGAGGCCCGGGCCGCGGCCCGGGCCAGCTCCGCACGGACGGCGGCCACGGCCTCGGCGGCAGTTCCCGCAGGCGGCCGGGCCAGGCCGATCGCGGGCACGCCGAACTCGACGGCCTGCTGCGCCAGCAGCTCCAGCCGGGAGCCGGCAGCCAGGCCGACCACGCGGAAGGCGTCCGGATGCGCGCGGATCACGTCGAGGGACTGGGTGCCGACCGAGCCTGTGGCTCCGATTACACTGAGGTCGCGAACAATCACAGTCCACGATCCTCGCATCCCTTCCTCGGAGTTCGATCCATGGAGGCGGTGCGTCGTGGAGCCGCGCGGACGGCGTCTCCGTCCGCCCGGACGTCGAAGGGAATCACTCCACATGGCAGTCAGCAAGGGCCGCGCGCAGACACCGGACCAGATCCTGCAGATCGATGAGGTCTTCGAGAAGGAGGATCTCGAATGGGCGGGCGTCGTCCGGTCGTGGCTGGACGAGCACGTCCGCGAGCAGATCGGTGACTGGTACCTCGAGGGCACCATCCCGGCGCGCGAGCTGGCGAAGGGCCTGGGCGAGCTGGGCGTGCTGGGCATGCACCTGGACGGGTACGGATGCGCCGGGTCGACCGCCACGCAGTACGGCCTGGCCTGCCGTGAGCTCGAGGCCGTCGACTCCGGACTGCGCTCGCTGGTGAGCGTGCAGGGCTCGCTGGCCATGTGGTCGATCCACCACTGGGGCTCGGAGGAGCAGAAGGAGGAGTGGCTCCCCCGCATGGCCGCGGGTGAGGCGATCGGCTGCTTCGGCCTCACCGAGCCGGACGTGGGCTCCGACCCGGCCGGCATGAAGACCCGCGCGACCCGGGACGGCTCCGACTGGATCCTCAACGGCGCGAAGATGTGGATCACGAACTCGCCCGTCTCGGACGTCATGGTCGTGTGGGCGAAGACGGATGAGGTGAACGAGAAGACGGGCGAGAAGGGCCTGGTCCGCGGCTTCGTCGTCCCCTCCGACACCCCCGGCGTGCAGACGCCCGAGGTCCAGCGCAAGCTGTCGCTGCGCGCCTCCATCACCGGTGAGATCGTCCTGGACAACGTGCGCCTGCCGGAGTCTGCGATGCTGCCGAAGGCGGCCGGGCTCAAGGGCCCGCTGTCTGCCCTGTCCGAGGCCCGCTTCGGCATCATCTTCGGCGTCACCGGTGCGGCGCGGGACTCGCTCGAGCAGGCGCTCATGTACACCGACTCCCGCATCCAGTTCGACCGCCCGCTGTCGTCGTTCCAGATCTCGCAGCAGAAGCTCGCGAAGGCGCTGGGCCAGTACTCGTCCATCACGCTGACGGCCGCGCACCTGGACCGGCTCAAGGACTCGCCCGCCGGGGTGCGTCCGGAGCAGATCAGCCTGGGCAAGATGGTGAACGTCGACACCGCGATGAACGTCGCACGCGACCTGCGCGCCCTGTTCGGCGGCTCCGGCATCACCAGCGAGTACTCGCCGCTGCGCCACGCGATCAACCTCGAGACGGTCCTCACCTACGAGGGCACGCACGAGGTGCACCAGCTGACGCTGGGACGCGCGCTCACCGGCATCAACGCGTTCGCGAACTGAGCGGGAGGATCACTGTGCAGCCCTGGCACACGCCACTGACTCCCCTGTCCTTCCTGGCCCGGTCCGCGGACGTCTTCCCGGACGTCACCGCCCTGGTCCACGGCGATCGCTCCTGGACGTACGCCCAGCTGCACGCCGCGGTCGAGGAGCGCGCCCGCGCGCTGCGCGCCGCCGGTGTCCAGCCCGGTGACCGCGTCGCCTACATGATGCCGAACGTCCCGGAGATGCTCATCGCGCAGTTCGCGGTGCCGCTCATCGACGCGGTGCTCGTCTCCGTCAACACGCGCCTGGCGCCGGAGGAGGTCCGCTACATCTGCGACCACTCCGGATCCTCGGTCCTGGTGCTGGACACCGTCCACTGGCCGGAGATCACGCAGGTCGCCCCGGAACTGGAGACCGTCCGCACGATCATCCTGGCGGAGGACGACCAGCACGCGGATCAGCCACTGGCCCGCGCGAACCCCGCGGGCACGCACGTGGTGGACCTGGAGACATTCCTGGCGGGCGCGTCCGCGGATGCGGACGAGCTGGTCTGGGCCGTCGCGGATGAGAACCAGATGCTGTCGATCAACTACACCTCCGGCACGACCGGCAGGCCCAAGGGCGTCATGTACTCCCACCGGGGCGCGTACCTCAACGCGCTGTCGGAGATCGTCCACTCCGGCTTCGACCACGACTCCGTCTACCTGTGGACGCTGCCCATGTTCCACTGCAGCGGCTGGTGCACCGGCTGGGCGCTCGTGGCCGCCGGCGGCCTGCAGGTGTGCCTGCGCGAGGTGCGCGGCCCCGTCATGTGGGACCTCATCGACCGCCACGGCGTCACGCACCTCAACGGTGCGCCCACCGTCATCACGACGATCATGAACGCGGAGGAGGCGCACGACCTCGACCAGCGCATCACGATCACGACGGCGGCCGCCCCGCCCAGCCCCACGATGCTGGCGCGGATGGCCGACCGCGGCTTCGAGATCGTCCACGTGTACGGGCTGACGGAGACCTACGGCCCCTACACGGTGTGCGAGTGGCAGAAGCCGTGGGCGGAGCTCGACGGCCCCGCGCGCGCCGCCAAGCAGGCCCGCCAGGGCGTGGGCATGCTGACGGCGGACCGGGCTCGCGTCATCCGGACGGACACGGACGCGGATGAGCTCATCGACGTGCCGGCGGACGGCGCGACGATGGGCGAGGTCGTCATGCGCGGCAACAACGTCATGCTGGGCTACTACCAGGACGAGGAGGCCACCGCGAAGGCGTTCGCCGGCGGCTGGTTCCACTCCGGCGACCTGGGCGTCATGCACCCGGACGGCTACATCGAGCTGCGCGACCGGGCGAAGGACGTCGTGGTCTCCGGCGGTGAGAACATCTCCACGATCGAGGTCGAACAGGCGATCGCCGCGCACCCGGACGTCGTGGATGTCGCCGTCGTGGGCATCCCCGACGACCGGTGGGGCGAGCGGCCCAAGGCGTTCATCGTGCGGAAGGACGGCGCAGACCTGGCGGAGGAGGAGCTCTTGGAGTTCCTGCGCGATCGTCTGGCCCGCTACAAGACTCCGCGCCACTACGAGTTCCTGGACGTGCTGCCCAAGACCTCGACGGGCAAGATCCAGAAGCACACGCTGCGCGCCCAGGAGTGGGCCGGCCGCACCGCCCGCATCCAGGGCTGAGCAGACCGCACGCGTAGGCTGGGCGCCATGCTGAGTGATCACTCCCTGGAGCTGCCCGGCCTGCGCGTGCGGGAGGTCGTGGTCGACGTCCCCCTCGACCGCGCCGATCCCGCCCGGGGCACGATCGAGGTGTTCGCCCGCGTCGTCGCCGCCCACGACGGCGGCGACCGCCCGTATGCCGTCTACCTGCAGGGCGGGCCCGGCGTCGAGGCGCCCCGCCCCTCCCTCGAGCCCGCCGCGCCCTCGTGGCTTCCGCGGGTCCTGGCCGACTACCGGCTGATCCTCCTGGATCAGCGCGGCACGGGCCGGTCCACTCCCCTGGGCCTCGACACTCCGGCCCCCGGACTGCGTGATCGCACCGCGCCCGAGGCCCCCACGACACTGCGCGAGGCCTCTGCCGACGCGGCCGCCGAGTACCTCACTCACTTCCGTGCGGACGCGATCGTCGAGGACGCCCTGGCCGTGCTGGGTCACCTGGGTGCGGACACCGTCACGCCGATCGGCCAATCGTTCGGCGGATTCACGACCGTCCACTGGCTGTCGGCCCACCCGGAATCCCTGGACGGCGCGATCATGACCGGCGGGCTGCCCGCGGTCGATCGCAGCCCCGCAGAGATCTATGCGGCGACATGGGAGATCATGCGCCGGAAGTCGCTCGCGTTCTACGCGCGCTTCCCCGGTGATCGGAACCGGATGGAAGAGCTCGCGGAGCGGGCGGCCGACGGGGAGATCCTGCTGCCGGGAGGCGATGCCGTCACTCCCGCTCGGCTGCGGACCCTGGGCCACCGGCTGGGCGCGACCGGCGGGGCTGAGCAGCTGCACTGGCTGCTGCACCTGGACCACCGCGGTCCCGCCTTCCGCTACGACCTCGCCACGATGCTCCCGTACGGCGGGAGGAACCCGCTCTACGCGGTCATCCACGAGTCCTCGATGGCAAGCGGTCACCCCACGGACTGGGCGGCGGAGCGCACGATGCCGGACGACGTCCGCGCGGACCCCACCCTGCTGGGCGGCGAGCACGTGCATCCCGGCCTCTTCGAGGAGGACAGCGAGCTGGCCCCGTGGCGGGACATCGCCCACCGCGTCGCCCAGCACCCGTGGCCGGTCCTCTATGACCCCGCGGCACTGGCCCAGACACGGGTGCCCGCAGCGGCGATCATCTACTTCGACGACGCGTACGTCCCCACGGCGCATTCGCTGGAGACCGCCGCGGCCATCCCCACCCTCACCCCGTGGGTGACGAACGAGTGGGAGCACAACGGGATCCGGGCCTCGGGCACAGAGGTCATCGACCGGCTCATCGGGCTGGTGCAGGGTCGCCGTCTGCCCTGAGCAGTGACCGACCCGGACTGATGTGGCCCTCGGGGTGTGTCGGGACTGAGCGCGTCCGGTCGCGGGCCGGCGCGCGCGGCTCAGTCCGCGGTCAGCAGACCGTCGAGATGCGCGGCTGACTCAGCGAGGGTCACCGTCCGACCCTCCACGACGAGTGCTGGGGAATCTGCGGCGCGAGGACGAGACGGTGCCGGCTCGATCCGGGAGTCCCGCATGAGCTGGTCGAGGTCGCGGGCGGTTCCCCCGCCCTCGACGGCGATCTCCTCGAAGTGCGAGGGGACGCTCTTGACCGCGGTCCGCAGAGCGGAGCCTCCGGACCGCTGCGCGTCCTCCCCCGGAGTGAGAGGGCGGATGGTGAGAGACTCCGCATCGGCGCTGACGGCCTGGGATCCGGCGACCGACTCATCGACGACCAGCACCCCGATCCGCACGCCGGCGAGGAGCGCGAACGCGCGCACGTGCGCAGGAACGGACGCCGCGATGATGAGGCAGGAGGCGCCGTCTGCACCCAGCACGCGCAGGACTCCGCCCAGCTTCGCGGAGCGGTCGAGGACCTCGGCGCGGGTGAAGACATGCGGGACCGACAGCGCGGCGATGAGGCGCGGGTCCTCGACGGGGCGCCCGTCCAGCATGGGTGTCTGCGGCGCGGGGCCCTCGAGCACCGGGTCGTCGGCCCCGCCCAGGGCGATGGGACGGTCGAGCAGGTCGAAGGTGGGGTCGATGCGACCGGAGGCGGTCGCGGACCCGGAGGAGGTGTCCGTCATCGTCAGTCGACGCTCGCCATCACTTCGACGACGCGGTCGATGAAGGCGTCGACCTGGTCCTCGCTGTAGGCGGAATCGCCCTTGCGGGTGCGGAACAGGACGCGGCGGACCTCGTCGACGCTCATCGGCTGGCCCTGCGTGAAGTAGCTGTGGATACGGTCGCACAGGGCGTCGACCTCTGCCGCGTCATAGCCCAGCTCGCCCTTCTCCACGCGGTTGAACCGCTCGCCGGCGGGGCGCTCGAGTCGGCCGCGCAGCGCGCTGGCCGCGCGGGTGAGCTCCTCCATCCACGCGTCACGGCCGGAGCGGGCGACCATGCGGTCGCGGGCCTGCTTCGCGAACGCGTCCTCGAGCCGGTCGAGTGCCGCGTCGACGACGCCCACGTGATAGCCCTTGCGGACCAGATCGAAGCCCACCGTCCGCACGGCACGGGCGTCGAGGTCGCCCGGCTGCGGCGACTCGCGGTTGAACGATTCGCGGGCACGGCGGAAGAAGCTGTCGACCTGCGCCGGGTCGTATCCCGACTTCCAGCCCGTCATCCGCGGGAAGCTCGTGTCCATCCCTCTTCTCCTCCAGTCGTCAGTGCGTGCCGGATCCGGCGGGGGCGGCCTCAGCGGCCTCCTCCTCGTCCAGCTGCGACGTGGCCAGCTGACCGCAGGCCCCGTCGATGTCCTTGCCGCGGGTGTCGCGGATCGTCGTGGGCACACCCGCGTCGCGCAGCACGCGGACGAACTCCGCGGCGACCGCGGGCTCGGATGCGGTCCACACGGAGCCCGGGGTGGGATTCAGCGGGATGGGATTCACATGGACCCAGCCGCGGCCCCGTGCGTTCAGCTTCTTGGCGAGCAGCGCCGCTCTCCACGCGTGATCGTTCATGTCCTTGATGAGCGCGTACTCGATGCTGACGCGACGGCCGGTCGTCTGGAAGTACGCGTAGGCCGCGTCCAGCGCCTCATCCGCGTTCCAGCGCGTGTTCACCGGGATCATCTCGTTGCGCAGACCGTCGTCCGGAGCGTGCAGGGACAGCGCGAAGGTGACGGGGATGTCCTCTGCCGCGAGCTTGTTGATGCCGGGGACCAGTCCCACGGTCGAGACCGTGATGCGGCGCGCGGACATGCCCAGGCCCTCCGGGCCCGGGGCGACGAATCGGCGGACCGCGTTCATGACGCGCTTGTAGTTGGCCAGGGGCTCGCCCATGCCCATGAAGACGATGTTGGTGACCCGCTCGGCGGACTGCTCAGCACCGGCCGGCGCCTCGGACTCCGACTCGTCTCCCACTCCCGCGGCGGCCTCGCCCAGCAGGTTGCGGTCCTCGCCCGAGTCCGGAGCGAGCTCACCGGCGGCGATCACCTGGTTGGCGCGGATGACCTGCTCGACGATCTCCGCCGTCGACATGTTGCGGGTCAGACCCTGCTGGCCGGTGGCGCAGAACGGGCAGTTCATGCCGCAGCCGCACTGGCTGGACACGCAGAGCGTGATCCGGTTGCGGTAGCGCATGAGGACGGATTCGACGAGAGACCCGTCGAACAGCCGCCAGAGGAACTTGATGGTGTCGCCGTTGCCGGTGCGCAGGCGGTGGACCTCCGTCAGCAGCGGCGGGAAGAACCTCTCCCCCAGCGCCTCGCGGTTGTCCTTGGGCAGGTCCGTCATCTGCTGGACGTCCGTCGTGTGATGGACGAAGTAGTGCGTCGAGAGCTGCTTCGCGCGGAAGCCGGGCAGGCCCAACTCCGTGACCGCGGCGATCCGCTCGTCCATCGACAGGTCCGCCAGGTGCGTGGGCGGCTGCGAGACGCGGGGGCCGCGGAAGTCCAGCAGGGGGCGCCCGCCCCGCGTGGGAGTGCGCGATGTGGTGCCGTCCTCGTGCTCGACGACGGGACGGACCTGCTTGCGGGCAGAGGTCCGTCGAGGTGCGGAGGGGCTGGTCGTCTCAGACATATGCCGCGATTATCTCATGAGTCCGCGATTCCCACAGGTCACCGCGGGGATCGGGCGCTGTGAGACTGTCGTCAGCCGACGAAGCCCGGGAGGAAGCTGAACAGGATGAGGACGACCGGAGCGGTCGGCAGGATCGAGTCGAGGCGGTCCATGATGCCGCCGTGGCCGGGCAGGAGGGACCCCATGTCCTTGAGGTCCAGGTCCCGCTTGATCATCGATTCCGAGAAATCGCCCAGAGTCGCGAACGCGGGGATGAGGACGCCCAGGACGACGCCCGTCCAGATCGGCGCGTCGAAGACCCAGAACGCCATCCCGACCCCCACCGCGGTCGACAGCAGCGCCGAACCGCCGTAGCCCTCCCACGACTTCTTGGGCGAGATCCGGGCGGCGATCGGGTGCTTCCCGAAGAGCACGCCGGCGATGTAGCCGCCGATGTCACTGGCCACCACGAGGGCCAGGAAGCAGATGACGAGGAGGTTTCCGCCGTCCAGCGTCAGCAGGTAGACGATGAGACTGGTTGTCAGTCCCACGTAGGTGAGCGCGAAGAGGCTGAGGCACACGTCGCGGACGGCGTTGCCGGCCCTCCGCTCCAGCAGTGCGAAGAGGAGCACGGCGCCCGCACCGCCCGTGAACGCGACCCAGAGGGCCTCGCGGCCGCCCAGGTACGAGGCGACGAGCATGCAGACGCTCGCCGCGATGACGGGGGTGCGCGAGACGTGGGCGCCGGAGCGCGACAGGGCGTTCGCCAGCTCCCACATCGCGAGGCCCACGCCCACGACGGCGATGACCACGAACGACGGCGGGAAGAAGAGCAGGGAGGCCAGGACGGAACCGCCCAGGACGAGGCCCACGCCGATCGCCGCCGGCAGGTTGCGTCCGGCCCTGCCGTAGTCCTTGGGCTCCTCCGTGTCCGGAGGCAGCGTGGGACGCGGCGGCGGGGTGACGAAGCCGTGGCCGATCGGGACTCCCGCGGTCACGGGCGGCGCGGCCGGCCGTGGCGGAGCTCCGGCGGGCCCCGCGGCGGCGGGTGCGGGGACCTCGACGGGTGCGGTGGCCTCGGAGGGTGCTGCGGCCTCGGCGGGTGCGACCGTGTTGGCAGGTGCGGAGACCTCAGCAGGTGTGGCGGCCTCGGCGGACGTGGTGACCTCAGCGGGCGCTGCTGCAGCGTCGGTGGTCGGGGCGGCCTCGACTGCGGAGGCAACCTCCTCCGACCGGGCCTGCAGGGCGCGTGCCATCAGCTCGTCCGGAGTCAGCGGACCCTCGCCCCGGGCCTCCGCCTCCTGGGACAGGCGGCGGAGCTCCCGGCGCGTGGGAAGGGGTGCGTCGCCGGCGCTGCCGGCGGTGACGGGTCCGGACACAGGAACTCTCAGACCTCGAGCAGTTCCGCTTCCTTGGCGGCGAGGAGGCGATCGATCTCGTCGGTCTTCGACTTCGTGATCTCGTCGAGCTCCTTGATGGCGCGATCCGCCTCGTCCTCGCCCACCTCGCCGTCCTTCGACATCTTCTCGAGCGACTCCTTGGCCCGGCGGCGGATGTTGCGGATGGAGACCTTGCCGTCCTCCGCCTTCGTCTTGACGAGCTTCACGTACTCCTTGCGGCGCTCCTCCGTGAGCTGCGGCAGGACGATGCGGATGATGTTGCCGTCGTTCGCCGGGTTGGCGCCCAGGTCCGAGTTGCGCAGCGCGTTCTCGATATCGCCCAGCGCACCCCGGTCGTAGGGGGTGATGAGGATCGTGCGCGCCTCCGGCACCTGGAACGACGCAAGCTGCTGCATCGGGGTGGGCGCCCCGTAGTAGTCGACCATCAGGTTCGCGAAGAGGCCGGGGTTGGCGCGTCCCGTGCGGACGTTGCCGAACTCCTCCTGTGCCGCCTCGATCGACTTGTCCATCTTCTGACGCGCCTCGGTCAGTGTCTCCTGGATCACGCTGTCCTCATTTCGTCGTTCGCCGCCGTCCCGCGCAGGGCTGAAGGATCCCGCGCTGCGGGAGACGGCAGGTGGTCTCGTGCTGATTCTACGTGGCCGGTGGGGTCCGGTCCGTCACGCGGTGACGAGCGTGCCGATCGGCTCGCCCGCGATGGCGCGCCGCAGGCTGCCCTCGTCCTCCATGCCGAACACGCGCATGGGCAGTGCGTTGTCCATGCAGAGGGAGAACGCCGTCGCGTCGACGACCTTGAGGCCGCGCACCAGCGCGTCCTGGTACGTGAGCGTGTCGAGCTTCCGTGCGTCCGGGTTGGTCCGCGGATCGTCGTCGTACACCCCGTCGACGCCGTTCTTCGCGATGAGCACCTCGTCCGCGTTGATCTCGAGCGCCCGCTGCGCGGCGACCGTGTCCGTGGAGAAGAAGGGCATGCCGGCGCCCGCGCCGAAGATGACGATGCGGTCCTTCTCCATGTGGCGGATCGCGCGGCGGGGGATGTAGGACTCGGCGACCTGCGACATGGGGATCGCGGTCTGCACGCGCGTGTCGACGCCCGCCTGCTCGAGGAAGTCCTGCAGGGCCAGGCAGTTCATGACCGTGCCCAGCATGCCCATGTAGTCCGCCCGGGTGCGGTCCATGCCGCGCTGCGAGAGCTCTGCTCCGCGGAAGAAGTTGCCGCCGCCCACGACGATGCTCACCTCGACGGCGGGGACGGCCTGTGCGATCTGCTTGGCGACGTGCGAGACGACGTCCGGGTTGACTCCCACGGAGCCGCCGCCGAACACCTCGCCGGAGAGCTTCAGCATGACGCGGCGACGGCCGCTGCGGTGCGTCGGATCGGAATGTCGGGCGGAGGTGTGGACCGGGGTGTCGTTCATCGTCAAGTCTCCTGCGAGCTGGGGGACGCTGTTCCGCCGGGAGCCCGGAGGCTCCCGGCGGGCCGCCGTTGAGTCTACCGCTCCGGCGGGGGCCCGAACGCCAGCAGGGCGGCACCCGTGCGGGTGCCGCCCTGCTGGGGCGTGCCAGGTCGTCACAGGGACGACCCGGTGCGGGGTCGGATCAGGAGCCGACGCGGAACCGGACGAAGCCCGTCGCCTTGACGCCGGCCTCCTCCAGGAACGTCGCGACCGACTTCTTGGGCTCCTTGGCGAAGCCCTGGTCCAGCAGGACGTTCTCCTTGAAGAACCCGTTCACACGGCCCTCGATGATCTTCGGCAGAGCCTGCTCCGGCTTGCCCTCGTTGCGAGCGGTCTCCTCAGCGATCGCACGCTCCTTCTCGACGAGGTCCGCGGGGACATCCTCGCGCGAGAAGTAGGTGGGGCTGAGCGCTGCGATGTGCACGGCGACGTCGTGCGCGGCCTCGGAGCCCTCGCCCTCGTAGCCCAGCAGAACGCCGACCTGCGGGGGCAGGTCCTTGTTCGTGCGGTGCAGGTAGGACTCGACCTTGGCAGCCTCGACGCGAGCGACGCGCTTGAGCTCGACCTTCTCGCCCAGCGACGCACCCTCCTCCGTGATGAGCTGCGAGACGGGCTTGCCGTCGACCTCGGTCGCCAGGAACGACTCCGCGTCCGTGGCGCCGTTCTCGACTGCCAGAGCGAGGATCCGGTCG
This sequence comes from Candidatus Brevibacterium intestinigallinarum, assembly GCA_019117325.1. Lineage (GTDB taxonomy): Bacteria > Actinomycetota > Actinomycetes > Actinomycetales > Brevibacteriaceae > Brevibacterium > Brevibacterium intestinigallinarum. Next base: position 4,261 of record DWZY01000077.1, on the reverse strand, counting down.
GCCAGCTCGATGAAGCGGTCCGACTTGGCGACGAAGTCCGTCTCCGAGTTGAACTCGATCATCGTGCCGACGCCGCCCTCGACGTGGGTGGCGACGAGGCCGTCGGAGGTCGCGCGGCCCTCGCGCTTGGTGGCGCCCTTGAGGCCCTTGACGCGGAGGATCTCGATCGCCTTCGCCTGGTCGCCGTCAGCCTCGTCGAGAGCCTTCTTGACGTCCATCATGCCGGCGCCGGTCTTCTCGCGGAGGACCTTGATGTCAGCTGCGGTGTAGTTGGCCATACGCACTCCTTCTTGTGGGAGATGTGTGCCCGCGGCCGGCCGGTGGGCCGGCCGCAGGCGTGGTCATCAGGCCTCGGACGACGCGGAGTCGGCCTCGGCTGCGGGTGCTGCGGCCTCGGCCGCTTCAGCGGCGGGAGCCTCAGCTGCGGGGGCCTCGGCGGCCTCGGTCGCGGGGGTCTCCGCGGCCTCAGCGGCGGGTGCCTCGGACTGGCCCTCGAGGAGCTCGCGCTCCCACTCCGGCAGCGGCTCGACGGCGGAGACGTTCTTCTCGCCGCCCTCCTCGACGCCGTGGCGGGTCATGAGGCCCTCGGCGACCGCGTCCGCGATCACGCGGGTGAGCAGGTTGACGGAGCGGATCGAGTCGTCGTTGCCCGGGACCGGGTGCGTGACCTCGTCCGGGTCGCAGTTCGTGTCGAGGATCGCGATGACCGGGATGCCCAGCTTGCGCGCCTCGTCGACCGCGAGGTGCTCCTTCTTCGTGTCCACGATCCACACGGCGGACGGGGTCCGCTGCATGTCGCGGATGCCGCCCAGGGTGCGGTCCAGCTTCTCCTTCTCACGGCGGAGGATGAGGAGCTCCTTCTTCGTGTACATCGACGATGCGACGTCCTCGAAGTCGATCTCCTCGAGCTCCTTCAGGCGCGCGAGGCGGCCGGAGATCGTCTGGAAGTTGGTGAGCATTCCGCCCAGCCAGCGCTGGTTGACGTAGGGCTGGCCCACGCGGGTCGCCTGATCGGCGATCGCTTCCTGGGCCTGCTTCTTCGTGCCGACGAACAGGATGGAGCCGCCGTGCGCGACGGTCTCCTTCACGAAGTCGTATGCGGTATCGATGTAGCCCAGCGTCTGCTGGAGATCGATGATGTAGATGCCGTTGCGCTCGGTGAAGATGAAGCGCTTCATCTTGGGGTTCCAACGACGGGTCTGGTGTCCGAAGTGGACGCCGCTGTCGAGCAGCTGGCGCATGGTGACGACGGCCATGCCGACGACTCCTTCCACGTGCGGTCCGCATCCGCGGGGCTCCGCACGTCTGTCAGGCTGTGGACGGGCTCCGAACGCGCACGCCCGTCCGCGCGTGACGCGGGGCAGGAGTGAGCGGGAGGAGTCCGTTTCAGCGTTTCCGGTTTCTGCCTGGCACCCGCATCCCCCACCGGCGAGCACGTGCTCGCACCGTCGGCCGGGAATGGTTGTTCGGATGCGCGAAGTCAGCGTGCGTCCGGCCCGCGGGCCTGTCAGCGGGCCGAGGCCCGCGACCGTGGTCCGATCGAATCGGACACACTGCTGCTGGGAGCATCCTACTGCTCCGAGGCGCCGTGATCCAATCAGCCCGGTGGGTGCGACGGACCGCGGTGCGCACGATGAGGTGGGGTGCTCCGCACCCGGGTGCGTGCACGGTCCTGGGGACTGGCGGGCGCCCCTCCACAGACTGCGTCAGGGGCGTCCGCTCGCGGCGGTCGTCCGGTTCGCTGGCGCCATGAGGGCACACGCGAGGATGGCACGATTCTACCGGGGCGCGGATGCAGGAGGACGTGCGCGACAGCCGGCGGTCGGGCTGTACGGAGTCGGGCGGCACGTGGGCGGTCGACGCGAGCGCGGGGGCGGTCGACGCGGCGGCGGGCGGAGGGATGTCGTGACACGCACCGTCGCGCTGCTGGCGCTCGTGCTGAGTACCGTCCTGGGTGGGGCCGAGTCCGGTCGTGCCGCGGGCCTCGAGTCCGGCGCTGAGCACCCGACGGACTGGGTCTCCCCCGTTCCCCTGCCCAGCGTCGTCCGTGCCTTCGACCTGCCGGAGCAGGACTGGCACGCGGGTCACCGGGGCGTGGACCTGTCCGCCCTGCCCGGAGAGCCCCTGCGTGCACCCGCCCGCGGGACCGTGCGCTTCGCCGGGACTGTCGCGGGCAAGCCGGTCGTGAGCCTCGTCATCGACGGCTGGGTCGTGAGCATGGAGAACGCGGACGCGGCGGTCCAGCAGGGTGACGAGGTCCATGCGGGACACACGGTCGGGCATGTCTCCGATCCTGCTCACTGCGCGGAGGGCTGCGTGCACGTGGGCGTGCGCCCCGTGGACGACCCCACGGGCTATGTCGACCCGCTGGACTTCTTCAGCCGCGGGGACGTCATCCTGCTGCCAGAAGCGCAGGCACCCGACGAACTGCCGCCCCTGCCGCCGGACAGCGGACGCAGCGGTGCCGGTGCCTGGGGAGGCCACTCGAACGGGCGCATCCCCGCCGTCGCACTGTGCAGCGTCTCATCCGCGCCCGGGCACCTGCTGCGCTGCGACGCCGCGCGCGCGTTCGACGAGCTGAGTGCGGCGTTCCGGCAGCGGTTCGGCCATCCGATCTCTGTGACGGATTCGTACCGGGACTATGACACCCAGGTCATCCTCAAGCGCCGGAAGGGACGGATGGCCGCGACGCCGGGCACCTCCAACCACGGCTGGGGGCTGGCCGTCGACCTGGGCAGCGGGATCAATCGCTTCGGCACGCCCGCCCATACCTGGATGCGGGAGAACGCGCCGCGCTATGGCTGGGTGCACCCGTCCTGGGCCCGCCAGTCCGGCTCACTGCCCGAGGCCTGGCACTGGGAGTTCGCCGGGCAAACTTCCAAGTGAAGTGACTACTCGCGATGTGGTAGGGATGTGGGCGAGATCACCACCAATTTGAGTCTGAGCCAAGGAGGCGCCGTGGCGCGATCTGCAGCTGGCGGGATTATAGGACCGGTACCCCTCGTCTTTGGACTCGTCATCGCGGTCCCTGGGATGTTCTTCGCATTTTTGATGTGGTTGCAATTTTCCCCGGCCGAAGCTGCTTTCATCGACGAAGTCGAATCGAGTCTCGGGGAGCTGCAGCATCCTCGCGATGTCCTCGACGACGCCAAACGACTCTGCTCCTCGTTCGAGGGGGAAGCGGAAGGTTACAAGGAATTCAACGAAGAAAGCCGGATTTACAACATCCGCAAATCGGACAATGGTGCCGTTCATGGCGAGGACGGGCCTGAGCTGACCGAGGATGAAGCCCTCGTCATCATTGACGCCGCAGAGAAGCACTTCTGTGGTGGCGCTGACTGATTGGCCGCGCCAGTGGTGCACGTCGCTGCCTCACCTGGCATGTCCCGCTAGAAGAAGTTGGAGATGATAGAGCCTTGCGTCCTCAGCGGATGCAATGGCCGGCAGTCCATAGGCTGACGCGCACCGTTCAAGCGACCGACCACTTCAGGCGCGAGGGTGGGCCTGGTTGTAGACCGCCGCCAGCCGGCCGCGGGACACGTGCGTGTAGATCTGCGTCGAGCTGAGCGCGGCGTGCCCCAGGTACTCCTGCACCTGCCGGATGTCCGCGCCGTTCTCGACCATGTGGGTCGCGGCCGAGTGGCGGAAGCCGTGCGGCGAGAGCTCGGGAGCGCCGGGCACCGCACGCGTCGCCTCCTGCACGATGCGCCGCACCTGCCGGACGTCCAGCCGTCCCCCGCGCACACCCAGCAGCAGGGCGGGACCCGAGGACGCCGTCGCGAGCTCGGGGCGGCCCCGCACGAGCCAGGCCTCGAGCGCGCGGGCGGCGGGTGCTCCGAACGGAACACGGCGCATCCGTCCGCCCTTGCCCACGACGGTGGCGAGCCGGGCATCCCGATCCACGTCGTCGATGTCGAGGCTCACGAGCTCGGCCACGCGCAGGCCCGTCGCGTACAGGAGCTCGAGGACAGCCGCATCCCGCAGGGCGACAGCGGACTGCGTCGTCGGGGAGTCCTGCGGGCGTTCAGTCGTCTGCGCGGCGTCCGTGGCCCGTCCGGGATCTGCAGTTCCGGACGCGGCGGGATCCGTGGGCCTGGTCGCGTCCCGTGCCGCACCCTGCGCTGCGGCGAGCACCGATTCCGCGTGCTCCTGGTGCAGCACTGCGGGCAGACGTGCCGGACGCTTGGGCGAGCGCAGCCGGGTCGAGGGATCCGCACTGATCCGTCCGGTGCGCAGGCAGTGGGCGAAGAAGCGTCTCACC
>DWZY01000076.1 GCA_019117325.1 Candidatus Brevibacterium intestinigallinarum | reverse complement strand
GGCACCTTCTGCGCGGGGTCCGCATCGCGGTAGTACTCCACTCCCTGGATCAGGGAACTCGCGCAGTTGCCCAGGCCCGCGATGGCGACCCGGATCGGATTCTCAGCCACAGTCTCGTACTCTCCTCGACGTCGTCAGGATGCCCATTCGTGCACGCGTGCACGTGCGACGGCCCACCAGTGCCACATGTGGTGTTCACCGGGTGTCCGTGCGGGCGCCAGCCCATCTTAGTCCTCCGTGAACCGGACGGGCGACTCGGAGGCGGGTGCCGCTCTTCACAGCACAGGCGGGCGCAGACCCGCCGCTCAGCTCACGACGAGCGGCTCCAGCACGAGGTCCGGGTGCGCGCGCTCGACGCCCTGCAGGCGCCAGCGGTCGGAGAACAGCGCCAGCAGCTCGCCGTCGGACCGGGACAGGACCTCGACGTTCCGCTCGCGCGCCAGGGTGGGCACGGCCTCGGGAACGGTGCGGCGGGCGATCGAGAAGTTGAGTCGTTCCAGCTCGCAGGGGGCGTTGAACTCGTTGATCATCCGGTCCTCGGCGACCTCGAACTGCATGGGGCCCACAGCGCCCAGCACCGGGGCCTGGTCGCCGCGCAGGTCGCTGCGCAGCACCTGGATGACGCCCTCGTGGTCGAGCTGCTCGATGCCGCGGCGGAACTGCTTGTACTTCGACGAGTCCTTCGCGCGGATCACCATGAAGTGCTCCGGGGAGAACGTGGGGATGCCCGGGAACGTGACCTTCTTCTCCAGGAACAGGGAGTCGCCCACCCGCAGCGCGGACGCGTTCACGAGGCCCACGACGTCGCCGGGGAACGCCTCGTCGACGACCTCGCGGTCGCGTCCGAAGACCTGCTGCGCGTACTTCGTCGCGAACGGCTTGCCGGAGTTCGCGTGGGTGACGACCATGCCGCGCTCGAAGACGCCGGAACAGACGCGGACGTAGGCCAGCCGGTCGCGGTGGTTCTGGTCCATGCCGGCCTGCACCTTGAAGACGAAGCCGGAGAAGGGCGCGTCGACCGGGCGGGGCTCGCCGGCCGCGTCCGGGCGGGGCTCGGCCGCCGGTGCGATCGCCACGAGGGTGTCGAGCAGCTTGTGCACGCCGAAGTTGAGGACCGCGGACGCGAACAGCACGGGCGTGGTCCGACCCGCGAGGTAGGCCTCCTGATCGTGGTTCTGGTCCTCGAGGTCCATGAGCTCCGACTCGTCGACCGCGGTCGTCCAGGCCTCGCCCTCGAGCTCCTGGGCCGCGTCCGGTGCGAAGGTCTCCTCGCCCGCGATGCTGGCGCCGCCGGCGGCGCGCGTGTACTTCGTGTAGTCGCCGGACTCCCGGTCCAGGACACCGCGGAAGTCGCCGGACTGGCCCACCGGCCACGTGAGCGGGGTGGGCAGCATGCCGGTGCGCTCGTGGATCTCGTCCATGAGGGCGAGCGCGTCGAGGCCCGCCCGGTCCCACTTGTTGATGACGGTGACGATCGGGATGCCGCGGTGGGCGCAGACCTCGAAGAGCTTCATCGTCTGGACCTCGAGGCCCTTCGCCGCGTCGACCAGCATGACGGCGCTGTCGACGGCGGACAGGACGCGGTACGTGTCCTCGGAGAAGTCCGCGTGGCCGGGGGTGTCCAGCAGGTTGAAGACGACGTCGTCGTACTCGAACTGGAGGGCCGCGGACGTGATCGAGATCCCGCGCTCCTGCTCCATCGTCATCCAGTCGGAGACGGTGGAGCGGCGCCCCGCCTTGCCGTGGACGGCACCCGCCGTGCCGATCGCGCGGGCGTGGAGGGCGAGCGCCTCCGTGAGCGTCGACTTGCCGGAGTCGGGGTGGGAGATGACCGCGAAGGTGCGCCTGCGCTTCGCCTGGGCGCGGACGTCTGCGGGACTGTGCGAGGAGGATGAGGGGCCGGAGTTCACCGCACCAGTGTAGGCAGGCCGCGTCCAGCCGGGACATCTAGGCTGGAGTCGTGAGCAGACAGCGCAGAGCATCCCAGTCGCGGACCCGCAGCCGTGACGAGGTCACGACCGTCGCCCGCGACCCGCACCGGACCGGTCGCCGGCTGCGGATCCTGCCCCTCGTCGCCGCCGCGCTCGTGAGCGTGCCGCTCCTGTGGCTGGCCATCGCGTTCTCGCTGGAGGTCGCCCAGATCGCGGTCTACATCCTGCAGCTGGGCGCGGGTGGCTGGGCCCAGTTCGGCGTGGGCCTCATGTCCGTGGGCGGGTTCGTGTGCCTCGTCGGGGCACTCGCGTGCCTCTACATCGGCTGGCGCCGCGACACGTGGGCGTGGCGGTGGAGCTGGGCCGGGGCGACCGTGCTGGCCGCCGGGCTCATGCCGCTGCTGTGGCTGGTGACCGGCACTCTCTGGGGCTGAGCCCTCTGGACCTGAGTCCGGCGGGCCTGAGCCCTCTGGACCTGAGTCCGGCGGGCCGGCGTGTGCTCCGGCCCGCCGTGACCGGCCGGACTCCGCGCCGGTGCCGGGTCACAGCGCGGTGAGCGCCTTCGCGAGCCGCTGCTCCGAGACCCTCCCCACCGTCGAGATCCCCGGCGCGTAGAGACTGACCCGCAGCTCCTCCTGGTGGAAGAGCACCGCGTGCCAGCCCGTGCCCGGTCCGCGCCCGGGCTCGCCGGCCTCGACGACCGCACCCAGCCGCGCGGCCCGACCCAGTGCCGCCAGATCCGGCCGAGCACTCTGCACCTTCTTCTCGACCCCGGCCTCCGCCGCCCGCATCCGGTCCATGAGCTGGCGATCGCGCGGCGGCTGGTCGACCATCGCGCGCACGCGGGCGATCGCGGCCTCGATCCAGACCGGCAGGCGCAGCAGGGCCGCCTCGCTCAGGCCGGCGATCGCGTCTGGCGTGCCCATCTGCTCGCGCCACTCCTTCACGTCGGCCAGGTTCGCGAGGATCACGAGCGACGACGCCTGCGAGACCGCCCGGTCCAGAGCCGTCAGCGCCGTGAGCGCGCGCATGAGCGCCTGCAGCAGCGCGTCGGTCCGCTGGGCGAGGCCGGCCTGCGCGGCCCGCACGAGCGTCGCGACCTCCGGCACCCCCGCGCCCGAGGCCCCCTGCCCCGCGGTGCCCGAGCCCGCCGAGCCCTGCCCGGCCGTGCTCTGCCCGGCTGCGCCCGAGGCCGCCGCTCCACCCGCCTGCGTCGCCCCGTTCGTGACGAGGCGCCCGTCGGCGCCCACCAGCCGGTCTGCCAGCTCGCCGCGCGCGGCGACGCGCAGGAGCGCGTCCAGCAGCGCGTCGGAGGTCGTCTGGTGGCCGGCCAGCACGAGCTTCTCCTGCGTCGTGAGGTGCTCCTTCAGGTATGCGAGCACTGGCCCGGCCTCGGCGACGACCCGGTCGACCAGCTCCTCGCGGGTGGCGACCGGGGCCTCGGCGGCGGCCCGTCCCGACCGACTGCGGCCCGGACCCTGCACACCTGCGCGCCCACCCGCGGTCGAATGGGCGCCCGCACCGCGCACGTTCGACGCCGTCGCCGCACCTGGATCGGCCTGGCCCGCCTGACCTGCACGCCCCGCCTGCCCGACCTGTCCGGGCTGCCCCGACTGCCCGACCTGTCCAGACTGCCCTGGCTGTCCGGACTTCTGCGCGCTCCGGGCCGCCGCGCGCCGGCGCTGCTCGGCCTGCATCTGCGCGAGGTCCGTGTCCTCCGCCAGGACCCGGCGGCCGCGCATGAGGCGGAAGCGCATGCGCAGGTGGACCGGCACGCGGGAGAGGTCGAAGTCCGCGGGCGTGACGGTGATCGGGTTGCGGTCCTCGAGGCGGCCTCCGCCGCCGCGGGCGGTCAGCTCGGCGGCCAGGACCTCGGGCAGGCTGCCGAGTCCCTCCTCCCCCGCGGCCCGCAGCTGGCCGAGGATGTCTCGAGCCACGTCGGGCGCCGGGACGAAGTAGGTGCGCTTCGCCTTGGGCAGCGACCGGATGAGCGCGGACACGTACTCGACGCGCAGTCCGGGCACCTGCCACGAGAACGCGTGCGGGTCGGCGCGATCCAGGTCGCGCAGCTGGATCTCCGCCGTCACCCCGTCGCCGGCGGTGCCGGGGTCGAACGCGTAGCGCAGCTCGGCCCGCGCGTCCTTCTCCTCGTCACTGCGGGCCGGCAGCACCCAGTGCGTCGGGTAGTCGCGGGCGAGGTCCGCGGTGCGGTCCGCCGCGTCCTCGGCCAGCAGCGTCTCGAGCGGCACGTCGAGGTAGGACGGGTCGGTCCGGCTCTGCTTCCGCCACCAGCCGGTGAAGTCCGAGGCGGTGAGGACGTCCTCGGGGACCCGCGCGTCGTAGAACGCGTAGAGGTCGTCGTCGCCGGACAGCACGCGCCGGTCGCGGGTGCGCGAGGCGAGCTCCTCCGCCTCGGCCAACGTCGTGGCATTCGTGGTCATGAACCGGTGCGTCTCCCGCCAGTCGCCCTCGACGAGGGCGTGGCGGATGAAGAGCTCGCGGGCGACGGTCCGGTCGATCCGCGCGTACGCCACGGTCCGGTCCGTGTAGAGGGTCACCCCGTGGAGGGTCGCCCGCTCGCTCGCGACCGCCTGGCCGCGCGACGCCGACCACCGGGGCTCCGCGTGCGTCTTCTTGACGAGGTCGCCGGCGATCTCGACGACCCAGTCCGGGTCCGCCCACGCGACCGTCCGCGCCCACAGGCGGGAGGTCTCCACGAGCTCCGCCGCCATGACGAAGTCCGGCCCCTTCTTGAACAGCGCCGAGCCCGGGAAGATCTGGAACCGCGCGCCGCGCGCACCCTGGTAGTCGCGGCTGTCCGCGATCCGCTGCCCGATCATCGACAGGAGACCCGTGAGGAGGGAGCGGTGGATCGCCACCGCCTGCTGGTCGAAGGGGCCGGATCCTGTCGTGTCACCCTTCGCATCGCCGAGGCCGCCGCTGGCTCCGGTCTTCCATGTCACCTCGCCCAGCTGGAGACCCGCGGACCCGGCCAGGGAGCGCAGCTGACCCACGAGGTCCTGCCACTCGCGGATCCGCACGTAGTTGAGAAACTCGCCGCGGACCGTGCGGCGGAACTTCGAGCTGGACAGCGTCTGCGACTGCTCGCGGAGGTAGTTCCACAGCGCCAGGAAGGACAGGAAGTCGCTGCGCGCGTGCGTGAACCGGGCGTGCTGGGCGTCCGCCTCACCCCGCTGCTCCACCGGCCGCTCCCGCGGATCCTGGGTGGTGAGCGCGGCGACGATGACGGCGACCTCCGCGCCGCAACCGTTCTGCGCACCGGCGATGACCATGCGCGCCAGGCGCGGGTCGATGGGCAGGGCTGCGATCGTCCGTCCGGTGTCCGTGACGGCGAGCGCGCCGTCCGCTCCGGCCCGCAGTGCGCCCAGCTCCATGAGGAGGGCACGACCGTCCCGGACCGCGCGAGGATCCGGCGGGGTGAGGAACGGGAACTCCGTCACCTCCCGCTCCGTCCGCGCGAAGCCCAGGGTCACCATCTGCAGGATGACGCTCGCCAGGTTGGTCCGCAGGATCTCCGGATCCGTGAACTCCGGGCGCGCCTCGAAGTCCGCCTGGGAGTACAGGCGGATGCAGATGCCGTCGCTCGTGCGGCCGGACCGGCCCTTGCGCTGGTTCGCGCTCGCCTGGCTGACCGGCTCGATGGGCAGGCGCTGCACCTTCGTCCGGTTCGAGTAGCGGGAGATCCGCGCGACGCCGGTGTCGATGACGTAGCGGATGCCCGGCACCGTCAGGGACGTCTCCGCCACGTTCGTCGCCAGCACGACGCGCGGACGATCGTGGCGGGCGAACACCCGCTGCTGCTCCTGCGCGGACAGTCGCGCGTAGAGCGGGACGACCTCCCAGTCCGCCCCGCGGCGGCGGGGACCGCCCCGGCCCGCGCGCCGCACGTGCTCCTCCAGCGCATCCGCGGCGTCGCGGATCTCCCGCTCGCCGGACAGGAACACGAGGATGTCGCCCGGCTCCTCCCCCGTCAGCTCGTCGAAGGCGTCGAGGATCCCCTCGACCTGGTCCTTGACCGTCCGCTGCGCGGCACCGCCGCGGGTGAGGTCGTCCCGGCTGTCCGCGGAGGCTCCGCCGTTCCTGGAGTCTGCGGCGTCTCCGGCGCCCGAACCATCTCCACCGGCCCCGGTGCCGTCCTCGTCGTCACCGGGGGCGGCCTCGGTCGCGGGATCCAGCGGACGGTAGCGGACCTCGACCGGATAGGTCCGGCCGGACACGGAGATGATGGGCGCACCGCCGAAGTGCTCGCTGAACGCCTCCGGATTGATCGTCGCGGAGGTGATGATGACCTTGAGGTCCGGCCGCTGGGGCAGCAGGCGCGTGAGCAGGCCGATGATGAAGTCGATGTTGAGGCTGCGCTCGTGCGCCTCATCGATGATGAGGACCTCGTAGTCGCGCAGCAGGCGGTCGTTGCGCAGCTCGGACAGCAGGATGCCGTCCGTCATGACCTTGACCCGCGTGTGGTCCGCCACCTGCGAGGTGAAGCGGACCTGGTAGCCCACGGTGTCGCCCAGGTCCTCGGCCATCTCGTCCGCCAGGCGCTGGGCGACAGAGCGGGCGGCGATGCGGCGCGGCTGCGTGTGGCCGATGAGCCCGTCGACGCCCAGCCCCAGTTCCAGGCAGATCTTGGGGATCTGGGTCGTCTTGCCCGATCCGGTCTCACCTGCGATGACGACAACCTGGTGATCGCGGATCGCATCTGCGATCTCCTCGCGGTGCTCGACGACCGGCAGCTCCGGCGGGTACTCGAGCAGCGGGGTCCGCGCGGCGCGTGCGGTCCGCTGCCGCGCCCGGCGGTCCTCGTGCGCCTGACGCCCCCGGCCGCGCTGGCCGCCCCGACCTCGCTGGCCGCGAGGGCTTCGCTGGGCGCCCTCGCCACCCTGGGCGCCCTGACCTCGCTGGCCGTCCCTGCTGTCCCGGTCTCCCCGGGCTGCCTGATCTGCCCGGTCTCCCCGGTCACTCCCAGCGGAGCCGGAGGTCTGCTGCGGGCGGCGACCACGGCCTCGGCGGCGGTTCTGCCGGGCGGCGTCGCCGGCTGCGTCGGGACCGGGGGCGGGGGTGTTCGAGTCGTCTCTCATGTCGAACACCAGGTTACCGGCGGGCCGGTCGGCGTAAGGTTCCACGGGAGGAGGAGTCGGCGTGCTGGGTGTGCTCGAGGGTTTCGGCGTCATCGCCGTCGTCGTGCTCACCGGCCTGTTCCTGGGTCGCACGGGCCTGCTGGGCGACCAGGCGCAGCGCGTGATCGCGGGGATCGTGTTCTACCTCGCGACGCCCACGCTCCTCTTCACGATGATCGCCACGACGGATCTGTCGTTCATCTTCTCGACCCAGCTCATCGCGACGGGCGGATCCGCGGTGGTCTGCGCGATCCTCCTCTTCGTCCTCACGCGGTGGGCCCGGAAGCGCTCGACCGGCGAGGCGATGTTCTCCGCGTGGGCCGTCAGCTACGTCAACATCGGCAACCTGGGCATCCCCATCGCGCTCTACGTCCTGGGGGACATCGCCTACGTGGCGCCCGTCCTGCTCTTCCAGCTGCTGCTCCTGGC
>DWZY01000075.1 GCA_019117325.1 Candidatus Brevibacterium intestinigallinarum | reverse complement strand
ACCGCGAGTGGGACGGCGGCGTGCTCGAAGTCCTCCACACCGACGCCTCGTACCAGAACCTGCACATGCTCGCGGCCGGCGACTGCGAGCTGGCCCTGGCGAACATCGACGGCGAGGCCGAGGGCCCGGACGACCTGCGCGCGCTGGGCCGCGTCTTCGAGTCCGTCCTCCACGTCGTCGTGCCGGAGGACTCGCCCGTCGCCTCGTTCGCGGACCTGGCCGGGCGGGTCGTCACGTGCGGTCTGCCGGAGTCCGGGACCCAGTTCACGGCAGGGGTCGTCTTCGACGCGACCGGCGTCCGCCCGGAGATCGTTCACCACACGCAGACGGATGCGATCGAGGCGCTCGCGACGGGGGAGGTCGAGGCGATGCTGAGCCTCACGGGCATGCCGACCCCCGCGGTCCAGAAGCTCGCCGCCCGCGGCGGCTTCCGGCTGCTGAGCATCCCGGACGCCGTCGCGGACGTCGTGCGCGCGCACCCGGACCACTACCTGCCGGTCACCATCCCGCGCACCGCCTACGACGGGATGGACGCGGCGGAGACCGTGGGCGTCCCCTCGCTCCTCGTCTGCCGCGCGGGGCTGCCGGACGACCTGGCGCGCACGCTCACCCGCATCGTCTTCACCCACGGCGAGGAGCTGTCCGCGGTGCGTCCGGAGGCGGGCCAGATCAACATGCGCACGGGCATCGCGACCCACCCCATCGCCCTGCACGACGGCAGCCGCGCGTGGTTCCGGGCCGAGAAGCCCTGAGCGACGGTCCGTGCCGACCGCCGTCACTCAGGTCAGGGACGCGTCCGCACGCACCAGTCGCAGGACGACGCGCAGGCCGTCCGCCGGCGAGTCCTCGAGGATGAGCGCGCCGCCTGACTCCTCGACGGCACGGGCGACGATGCTGAGTCCCAGCCCGGTGCCGGGGATGTTCTGCACCCGGGGCGACCGCCACAGCCGGTCGGCGGCGCGGTCCCGCTCCTCCTCCGTCATCCCGGTCCCGTCGTCGTCGACGGTGAGGACGATGAACCCCTCCGCCGAGGCCGCGGTCACCTCCACGGTTGCCGCCCCACCCAGCCGCACGGCGTTGTCGACGAGCTCGCCGATGAGCGGCTCGAGACCGCCCACGGGCTCGACGACGGCGGTCTCCGGCAGGTCGACCCGCAGCGTCGCGCCATGGCGGCGGGCGGTCTCCTCCCAGCCCTCGCGGGGGACCGTCGCGAGGACGGTCGCCGTGCGCTCGCCCGGGTCGGTGTGCTGCGCCGCCTCCAGGAGGTCCGTCACGAGGGCGTCCATGCGCTCGAGGGTCTCGACGGCCTCGGCGTGGGTCTCACGGTCGTCCGCGTCCGCGGTGGGGGCGGGAGCCAGGTTGTCGACGGCGACGCGCAGGGAGGCGAGCGGGTTCCGCAGCTGGTGCGAGGCGTCCGCGGTGAACCGGCGCTGGCGCTCGTAGGTGGTGGCGACGGCCTCGGCGAATGCGTTGAAGGTGCGGGCGACGCCGCGCAGCTCCGGCGGCCCGGCCGTCTCGTCCGCCCGCAGCTCCAGGGAGCCCCGGCGCATCCGCGCGATGGTCGCCTCGAAACGGGCCAGGGGGCGCAGCATCCAGTCCGTCACGGGTCCCAGGGCCAGCAGCACGACGGTGAGGGGCACGAGTGCGGCGACGAGGACGAGGAGCCAGTCGCGCAGGATCCTGGCGCGCACCGCATCCGTGGGTGCGTCGATGATGACGGCCCCCACGACCTGGGAGTCGTGCCCGACGGGGGTGGCGACGACGACGCGGTCGGGGCCCAGCGGGGTGATGAGCCGATCGTCCAGGGGAGGGCGGCCGGCCAGGGCGGGCCCCGCGGCCTCGACGATCGACTCCGGAGCAAGTTCTCCCGACGTCGAGTGGATCGTGTCCCCGTTCCGGCTGACGACGTGGACGGCGGAGTCGTAGAGGTCCGCGTACTCGTCCAGTTCGCGGCGGATCCGCTCCGGCGGCCCCTCCATCCCGTCCTGCGCGAGCGAGGCGAACCGGGAGGCGTCGAGGATCCGGTCGCCCAGCATGTCGGATGAGTGCCGCTGAGCCATGGCCGCGCCAGCGGGGATCGCGATAGCCGCGGCGAGGAGGATGAGCAGCGGCAGCAGCACCGCGACGATCCTGTTCCTCATGGCGTCCTCATGATGCGGCGGGGTCGCTCTCCAGCGCGTACCCCACGCCGTGCACCGTCGTGATCGCGACGGAGCCCGGCAGCTTCGCCCGCAGCGCCGCGATGTGGGTGTCGAGCGAGCGGGTGCCGGAGGCACCGGGCCAGAAGCGGTCGAGGAACTCGGCGCGGGGGACCGGGCCGCTGCGGGCCATGAGGAGAGCGAGGAGCTCGCACTCGCGCTTCGTGAGATGTGCGGTGCCGTCCGGCGCGCGGAGGATGCGGGACTCCGGGTCGAGGGCCGCCTCGCCGCGTGTGATGCGGACGGGTGCGGGAGCCGCATCCTCGACGGACTGCGTGCGCGTGCGCCTGCCGAGGGCGTCGATGCGGGCCAGGAGCTCGGCGACGGAGAAGGGCTTGACGACGTAGTCGTCCGCGCCGGCGCGCAGACCGGCGACGCGCGAGTGCTCGTCGCCGTGCGCCGTCACGATGATGATGCCCACCTCCGGCCGGTCGCGCAGCCGGCCCACGATGCGGCTGCCGTGCCCGTCGGGCAGGGACAGATCGACGAGCGCGATGTCCGGCAGGGCCTCCCGCGCGTGCTCGAGCGCGTCCGCGACATCGATCGCGCGGGTGACGGCGTGGCCGGCGCGGCGCAGCGCGCGGGTCACGCCGCGGGCCAGCTGGTCGTCGTCTTCGCAGAGGAGCACTCGCATAGTCGCTCAATCTAGTGGACGCGGTCCGGCGGGGGCAGTCGAGCTGAACGGGGCAGTCGAGCCGGCCCCGGCCTCGGGTGCGGTGCGGCTGGGACCGCGGTGCGGCCTCGGGTGCGGTCCGGCTTGGACCACGCGGTCCCAGCCGCACCGCACCCGAGGCCGGGGCCGGCTCGACTGCCCCGCTCAGCTCGACTGCCCCCGCCGGACCGCGTCCACTGGATTGAGCGACTATGCGAGTGCTCCTCTGCGAAGAC
>DWZY01000074.1 GCA_019117325.1 Candidatus Brevibacterium intestinigallinarum | reverse complement strand
CGTACGCGTATGCGAGCGCCTCCCCCGGGTCCTGGTCGAAGGTGTCGAGGAACTCGGGCTTGGGCGAGGTGAAGGCGTGGTGGACCGCGGTCCACGCGCCCTGCCCCACCGCGACGTCGCCGGCGGCCTGCGCATCCGCGGCCGGCTCGAAGAGCGGCGCGTCGACGATCCACACGAACGACCACTCCGACTCGTCGAAGAGGCCCTCGCGGACGGCGATCTCCTTGCGGACCGCGCCCAGGAGGCCGCGGGCCGAGGACACGTCCGAGGCCGCGAAGAAGATCGCGTCGCCGGGAGTGGCACCCGTCGCCTCGAGGAGACCGCCGCGCTCCTCCTCCGAGAGGTTCTTCGCGACCGGTCCGGTCAGCTCGCCGTCCGGCTGCACGAGGACGTACGCGAGGCCCTTGGCACCGCGCTGCTTCGCCCACTCCTGCCAGCCGTCCAGCTGACGACGGGGCAGCTTCGCGCCGCCGGGGTAGACGACGGCGCCCACGTAGGGAGCCCGGAACACGCGGAACGGTGTGTCCTTGAAGTAGTCCGTCAGCTCGACGAGCTCGAGGTCGAAGCGCAGGTCCGGCTTGTCCGAGCCGTAGCGGGCCATCGCCTCGCGATACGTCATCCGGCGGATGGGGCCCTCGATGTCGACGTCGATGAGCTTCCACAGCGCCGCGAGGATCTGCTCCGCCAGCGCGATGACGTCGTCCTGCTCGACGAAGGACGCCTCGATGTCCAGCTGCGTGAACTCCGGCTGCCGATCGGCGCGGAAGTCCTCATCCCGGTAGCAGCGCGCGATCTGGTAGTACTTCTCGATGCCGCCCACCTGCAGGAGCTGCTTGAAGAGCTGCGGCGACTGGGGCAGCGCGTACCAGGAGCCCGGGCGCAGGCGCGCGGGCACGAGGAAGTCACGGGCGCCCTCCGGCGTCGACCGGGTGAGCGTGGGCGTCTCGACCTCGACGAACTCGTGCTCCTCGAGCACCTGGCGGGCCGCGCGGTTGGCCGCCGAGCGCAGGCGCATCGTCCGCGCGGGGCCGGACCGACGCAGGTCGAGGTAGCGGTAGCGCAGCCTGGTCTCCTCGCCCACCTGGCCGGAGTCCTCCGCGTGATCGGACACCTGGAACGGCAGCGCGGACGCCTGCGAGAGGATCGTCACATCCGTGTCGATGATCTCGATCTCACCGGTGGGCAGGGCCGTGTTCGCGTTGCCCTCCGGGCGCACGGACACTGTGCCGGACACGGACACGACGGTCTCGTTGCGCAGCTGGTCCGCCACCTGCTCGCGGACGACGACCTGGACGATCCCGGACGCGTCCCGCAGGTCGATGAACGCGACCCCGCCGTGATCGCGGCGCCGGTCCACCCAGCCCGCGAGGGTGACGGTGGATCCGGCATCGGAGGCGCGCAGGGCGCCGGCAGAGTGGGTGCGTAACACGAGGAGAACTCCTGGGATAGGTGCTGGGAGCAGAACACGTCCATGATAGTCACAGGCAGGGACACGGCAGCGAGGGCGGGGAGACGCACATGACGGGGTGGCAGAGGGACCTGGAGGACGGGGCCGCGGACGCAGACGACCGCGACGCGCTGCCCACATCGGCGCAGGTGGAGGTGGCCGCGGAGACGTTCCGGATGCTGTCGTCGTCGACGCGCCTGCTCATCGTGCGGATCCTCGTCGACGCGGAGCACGACGTGACGTCTCTCGCAGAACTCGCGGATGCGAGCGTCCAGGCCGTCTCGCAGCATCTGGCAAAGTTGCGCCTGGCGGGCCTCGTGGGCTCCCGCCGCGAGGGTCGGCGCGTCATCTACACCGTCGACGATCCCCACGTCGTCACGATGGTCGAGGAGATCTTCGAGCACATCGCGCCCGACGGGTCCCTCGCACCCGACCCGGACGAGCGCAGGCCCCAGCGGCGCTCCCGCCGCTGAGGCCCGCCCCGGTCCCTCAGTCCGCGTCGACGCGCTCCACGCGGGGCCAGAGGTCCTCCTCCGGCGGCGTCCACACGGCGGCGTCCGCACTTTCCTGGTGGCCCGACCGGATGTCCTTGACCTCGTGGCCGGTCTCGCCGTCGAGGAACCACACGAACGGGATGCCGCGCCGATCCGCGTAGCGGATCTGCTTGCCGAACTTCGCGGCCGCCGGAGCGACATCGGCGGAGATCCCGCGGTCGCGCAGCGTCTGCGCCACGCGATCCGACTCCCTCCGGTGCGATTCGTCCAGCACGGAGACGAGGACCGCGGTGGGCACGTCCCGCGTCGCGCGCACCATGCGCTGCGCGCCCACGAGGCGCGACATGAGCCGCGAGACCCCCACGGACATGCCGACGCCCGGGTAGGTGCGCTTCCCGCTGGTCGCGAGCGCGTCGTACCGTCCGCCGGAGGCGACGGAGCCCAGGTCCTCGTGCCCCTGCAGCTGGGTCTCGTAGACCGCGCCGGTGTAGTAGTCGAGGCCGCGGGCGATCTTGAGCTGGGCCCACACCGTGCCGGGCGCCCGGGTGTGGGCGGCCTCGAGGATGCGGGTGAGTGCGGCGAGGCCCTCGTCGAGCAGCGGGTGGCTCACGCCCAGATCGACGACCTGATCCGCGAAGCTCGCATCCGGGCTCTCGATGCGGGCCAGCGCGAGGCACAGCTCCTGCTGGCGGGAGTCCGCGCCCGCCTCCTCCGCGAGCAGGCGCGCGACGGCCTCCTCACCGATCTTGTCGAGCTTGTCGATGCTGCGCAGGACCGCCGGCACGTCGTCGAGTCCCGCGCCGCGTGCGAAGCCCTCGATGAGACGGCGATCGTTCGCGAGGATCCGCACGGGCGGCACGCCCAGCTCCCCCAGCGCGCGGAAGGCCTCGGCCATGACGAGCGGCACCTCGACCTCGAAGTGGTCCGGGAGCACGTCCTCGCCCACGACATCGATGTCCGCCTGGATGAACTCGCGGAACCGGCCGTCCTGGGGGCGCTCGCCGCGCCACACCGGCTGGATCTGGTAGCGCTTGAAGGGGAACGCCAGGTGCCCGGCGTGCTCGACGACGTAGCGCGCGAAGGGGACCGTGAGGTCGAAGTGGAGCCCCAGCGGGTTCTTCGCATCCGCGCCGTCCGCGTGGAGGCGCGAGACCGCGAAGACCTCCTTGTCGATCTCCCCGTCCTTCGCGAGGCTGCTGATCGGCTCCATCGCCCGGGTGTGGAGCGCGGCGAAGCCGTGGAGCTCGAAGACGTGCTTGAGCAGATCGACGACCCGCTCCTCGACGATGCGATCGGCGGGCAGCCATTCGGGGAAGCCGGACAGCTTGGCGGCTCGTGCCATGGGGGAACTCCTGGTGCGTGGACGGATGCGTGGAACGGTGGGCGTGGGGATCAGGCGACGGCGCGCGTCACAGGAAGGGGTTGGTCGTCAGCTCGTGCGACAGGCGCGTCGCCGGGCCGTGACCGGGCAGGACCGGGGAGTCCGGCCGTTCGCGCAGCGCCCGGAGCGAGACCTCCATCGCCTGCGGGTCGCCGCCGGGCAGATCGGTCCGGCCCACACTGCCGGCGAACAGCACGTCACCGCTGGCCAGTACCAGCGGCGGGCCGTCTCCTGCGGGCGCGTCGTCGACGATCGCGTAGAGCATCGAGCCCTCCGTGTGGCCGGGTGCCAGGGTCGCGGTGATGGTGAGTCCCGCGTACCGCAGCACGTCTCCGTCGGCGACCGGCCGGACCGCGGGCGCGGCCCAGTCCGCTGTGAGCGGCTTGAGCATCTGCGCGAACGCGCCGGAGACTCCGGCGGCCGGATCCTCGAGGCGGTGGACGTCCGGGGCACCGATGTGCGCGGGCACCGCGAACCGCTCGAGGAGTCCGGGCAGCCCGAGGACGTGGTCCGCGTGCCCGTGGGTCAGCAGCACCGCCTCCGGGTGCCAGTCCAGCTCGTCGAGGAGGTCGGCCATGTCGTCGGCGCACTCGTGCCCGGCATCGATGAGCAGGCACGGCGAGCCCGGCTCGCCGTCGCCGGACGCGATCGCATAGCAGTTGACGTCCAGCAGGGACGCGCGCACACCGGTGATCTCCATGCCCACGAGTCTAGTCCTCCCCGGTCCGCCGCCGTCTGGCGGATATGCTGGTCCGGAAAGCGTCGGCACTCCCTGTCGGCACCCCGCCCGCACCCCGCGGCCACCCGGCCGCAGGACGTCTCGAGGATCACGATGACCAAGCCCACGCCGCAGCAGCCACCCGTCCCCCGGCCTCGGCCCGTTCCCGGCCCCGCCGGGGCCCGTCCCGCCGTCGCCCCGGCCGCGCCCGCGCGGACCACTGCGGACCGGGACGCGGCGATCGCGGCCGCCTCCGCGCACGGACGCGTCGACGACGAGCTGCGCGTCTTCGTCGTGACGGAGGCCGGTGAGCGGGAGGTCGGCCAGTACCCGGATGCGACCGCCGAGGAGGCCCTCGCCTACTTCGCCGGCCGCTTCGTCGCCGTCGAGGAGCAGATCGAGCTGCTGGAGCAGCGGCTGGCCGCCGGCGCCGAGGCCCAGTCGGTCCGCGCATCTGCGCGCGCACAGCGGGACGAGCTGCCCGCACTGGCCGCCGTGGGAGACCTGGCCAGCCTCGAGCGCCGGATCGACGCGCTGCTCGAGCAGACCGAGGCCGCGGCCCAGCAGGCCCGCGCGCGCCGGTCCCAGCGGCTCGAAGAGGGGCGCGCGGAGCGCACCCGGATCGTCGAGGCCGCCGAGGCCGTCGCGGCGCAGGATCCCCAGCGGACGCAGTGGAAGGACTCGGCCGCGCGCATGCGCGAGCTGTTCGACGCGTGGAAGTCGGTCCAGAGCTCCCACCCGCGCCTGCCCGCCGCCGAGGACAAGGCGCTGTGGGGTCGGTTCTCGCAGGCCCGCTCGACCTTCGACCGCGGCCGCAAGGCACACTTCGCCCAGCTCGACGCGCGCGCGGAGGAGGGCAAGCGGGTCAAGGAGAAGCTCATCGCCCGGGCAGAGGAGCTCTCGAGCTCGACCGAGTGGCGCGACACCGCCGCGAAGTACCGGGACCTCATGGACGAGTGGAAGGCCGCGCCGCGGGCCGGCCGCAAGGACGACGATGCCCTGTGGGCGCGCTTCCGCGCTGCGCAGGACGTCTTCTTCGACGCCCGCACCGCCGCGAACGAGCTCATCGACGAGGAGTACCGGGGCAACCTCGCGGTCAAGGAGGAGCTCCTGGTCGAGGCGCAGGCGCTCCTGCCGATCACCGACCTGCAGGCCGCGAAGACCGCGCTGCGCGGCATCCAGGACCGCTGGGAGGACGCGGGACGGGTTCCGCGCGGGGACATGAACCGGGTCGAGGGCGGACTGCGGGCCGTCGAGCAGGCGCTCGCGGACGCGGAGCAGGCCGAATGGGACCGGACGAATCCGGAGACCCGCGCACGCACCTCCGGCATGCTCGCACAGCTGCAGGACGCGATCGGTGAGCTCGAGGCGGACCTCGAGGCCGCCCGCGCCAGCGGGAGCGCCGACCGCATCGCCCGCGCCGAGGAGGCGCTGGCCGCCCGCCGCGCCTGGTACGACCAGATCGCGCAGACGGCGGCCGAACTGGACTGATCCGGCGGTTCTCCACAGGGGCGGGTGTGCTGTTGCACACCCGCCCCTGTCGCGTGAGGGTGGACTCATGACCGGTTTCCTGCGGCTGGATGCGCCGCTCCCCCTCACGGATCTGCTGGCGCTCGAGTACGACGGGCTCCTGCAGCGCCTCACGCGCGAGGTGTGGGTCGCCGCTGACACGATCGCGGATCCCGCGCTGCGCTGCGCGGCCCTGGGTCCGGCGCCGCGACCGCGCGTGGCGCTGTCCCATCGCGCCGCCCACTGGGTGTGGTGGGGGTCGGCCTCCGGCCGGGCCCCGGCCCTGCTCGAGTACACGACGCACGCGCGGCGGCGCATGCGGGCCGCCCGCGGCGCGTGGACCGTCTACGAGCGCGACGTGCCGCCCGAAGAGCGGATCGATGTCGACCGCCTGTGCGTGACGACGCCGGAGCGCACGCTCTACGACCTCCTCCGCGCGGCACTCGCCGCGCCGGATCCCGCAGCGACCGGGCGGCACACCTTCACCCGCGTCCCGCACGCCGACCGGCACGCCTTCCTCCTCTGGCTGGACGGCGTCGAGCGCCGCCCCTACGCGGCGCGCATCCGGGCGCTCGCGCTCGCGACGATCGGCCGCGAGCGGGCGCCGGCGCTCACACAGTGACGCGGTAGACGTCGAAGACGCCCTCGACCCGGCGGACGGCGGAGAGGACGTTGTCGAGGTGCGTCCCATCACCCATCTCGAAGACGAACCGGGACTGGGCGACGCGGGCCCGCGAGGTGGCGACGGACGCGGACAGGATGTTGACGTGCAGCTCGGAGAGCACGCGCGTGATGTCGGACAGCAGCCCCGCGCGGTCGAGCGCCTCGACCTGGATGTTGACGAGGTACAGGCCGCGGGAGCTGCCCGTCCACTCGACCTCGACGAACCGCTCGGGCTCGGACCGCATCGCCGTGAGGTTCGAGCAGTCGTCCCGGTGGACCGACACGCCCGCACCGCGGGTGACGAATCCCACGATCGCATCGCCCGGCACGGGAGTGCAGCAGCGGGCCAGCTTCACGAGGAGACCGTCCGCGCCCGTGACTCGGACGCCCTCGGCCGTCGAGTGGTGACCGCTCGACCGGCCCGTCGGATTGCTGGGGACGGCGACCTCGCTCTTGTCCTCGCCCACGGCCTTCGCCAGCAGGTCGACGACGTGGGCAGCTGAGGTCGTGCCATTGCCGATCGCCGCGTAGACAGCGGACACATCATCGGCCAGGTTCATCTGCTCGGCGACTCTCAGGAGCCCCTCGGCGGACATGAGCCGCTCGGCCGACAGCGAGTGACGGCGCATCGCCCGCGCCAGCTTCTCCCGTCCCGATTCGACGGCCTCCTCGCGGCGCTCCTTGCTGAACCACTGCCGGATCTTGCTGCGGGCGCGCGGCGAGCGGACGAAGGCCAGCCAGTCCCGGCTGGGACCGGCTGACTCGTCCTTCGAGGTGAAGACCTCGACGACATCGCCGTTGGACAGCTCCGACTCCAGCGCCACGAGCCGGCCGTTCACGCGGGCGCCCATCGTCCGGTGCCCCACCTCGGTGTGCACCGCATAGGCGAAGTCCACGGGGGTCGAGCCCGCCGGCAGCGCGATGATGTCGCCCTTGGGAGTGAACGCGTAGACCTCCTGCGAGTTCACCTCGTACCGGAGGCTGTCGAGGAACTCCTCGGGGTCGGAGACCTCCTTCTGCCAGTCCAGCAGCTGACGGAGCCACGCGACGTCGTCGACGGTCCCGGTGTCCCCCACCTTCGCCGTCCGACCGCCCGCGGACACGCCGCCGCGATCCTTGTACTTCCAGTGGGCCGCGACGCCGAACTCCGCGCGGCGGTCCATCTCGCGCGTGCGGACCTGGATCTCCACAGGGCGCCCGTCGGGACCGATGACGGTCGTGTGGAGGCTCTGGTACATGTTGAACTTGGGCATCGCGATGTAGTCCTTGAACCGCCCCGCGATCGGCGACCAGCGCGCGTGGACGATGCCCAGGACCGCGTAGCACTCGCGGACCGTCTCGACGAGGACGCGCACGCCCACGAGGTCGTAGATGTCCGCGAACTCGTGCCCGCGCACCACCATCTTCTGGTAGATCGAGTAGTAGTGCTTGGGACGTCCGGAGATCGACCCGTCGATGCCGGATGCCGTGAGCTCGTCGCCCAGCTCCTTCGAGACGACGCTCAGGAACTTCTCGCGCTCCGGCGCGCGCTCGGCGACGAGGCGCACGATCTCCTCGTACACCTTGGGATAGAGCACCTGGAACGACAGGTCCTCGAGCTCCCACTTGATCGTGTTCATGCCCAGGCGGTGCGCCAGCGGGGCGAAGATCTCCAGCGTCTCCTTCGCCTTGCGACCGCTGGAGGCGGCGGGGACGTACTTCCACGTGCGCGCGTTGTGCAGCCGGTCGGCCAGCTTGATGACGAGCACCCGGATGTCGCGGCTCATCGCGACGATCATCTTCCGGACGGTCTCCGACTGCGCGGCCGCCCCGTACTCGATCTTGTCGAGCTTCGTGACGCCGTCGACCATGACGGCGATCTCGCTGCCGAAGTCCTCGCGCAGCTGGTCGAGCGAGTAGTCCGTGTCCTCGACGGTGTCGTGCAGCAGCGCTGCCGCCAGCGTCGTGGGCGTCATCCCGATCTCAGCCAGGATCGTCGCGACCGCGACGGGATGCGTGATGTAGGGGTCCCCGCTCTTGCGCGTCTGGCCCTCGTGCGCGCGGTGCGCGACCCGGTACGCCCGCAGCACGAGGCCGGTGTCGCTGCGGGGGTGGTTGACCTCGAGCGCCTGCAGGAGGGGACCCAGCGCGCGGGGGCGTGCAGGATCCTGCTGGGCGCGCGCCGTCCAGAACGCGAGCCGGCCCAGGCCCCGGCGCCGGTAGCCTGCGCTCTCATCCACGTGCGTCACAGGATCCTCCCCTCCACTGCGGCGATATCGCCTGACGACCATGGTACGGCCGGAGGGGAGGCGGCGTGCGCGTGGCGCGCTCAGCGACCCGCGCTGACGGGCACCTCATCGCCCAGCACCGGAGCGCGGTCGGGCAGGCCCTTCTCCCGGCGGCGCTCGTCGACGGCCTCCTCCTGCTTGCGGACGGCGGGCTCCCGCGACCGCAGCACCGCGTACAGCGGCGAGGCGACGAAGAGCGTGGACAGCGCCGCGACGATCGTGCCGATGAAGAGGGACAGCGAGATGTCCGTGAGCGTGCCCGCACCCAGGAGCAGCACGCCGATGAAGAGGATCGACGCGATCGGCAGCACCGCGATGACGGAGGTGTTGATGGACCGCACCGTCGTCTGGTTGACGCCCAGGTTGACGAGCTCGGAGAACTTCATGTGCACGTTGTCCTCGAAGTCGTTCGTGTTCTCCCGGATCTTGTCGAACACGACGACCGTGTCGTACAAGGAGAAGCTCAGGACCGTGAGGAAGCCGATGATCGCCTCGGGGGTGATCTCGAAGCCGGTCGCCGAGTAGATGCCGATCGTCACGACCATGACGGCGACGAGGCCGATGATCGCCGCGATCGACATCTTCCACGTCCGGAAGTAGATGGCCATGAAGATCATCGCGAGGCCCACGAAGATGATGAGGGCCCGCAGCATCTTGTCCGTCACGTCCTGGCCCCAGGCGGGGCCGACGAAGTTCGAGGTGACGTCCTCCTCCGCGACGTCGTAGGCGGTCACGAGCGCGTCGCGGACCTCCTGCATCTGCGCGTCCGTCAGCTGCTCGGTCGTGATCCGCACGGACGTGTCCGAGGTGGGCACCACCTCGGTGCCGACCTCACCGACCGCATCCGTCACGGCGGAGGCGGCCACCTGCGACTGGGTCGCGTCGACGTCTGCGACCTGGAACTCGGAGCCGCCGCGGAACGCGATTCCCAGGTTGAAGCCGGCGATGAGCGGGACGACCACGGACACCAGTCCGATGGCGGCGGCGAGAGTGAGCCAGAGGCGGGCGCGCCCCACGAAGGGGATCGACGTGCGGCCGCTGTGGAGGTCGTTGCCCCAGGACAGGAACTTCTTCATCGGTTCTCCCCCGCCTGCGCGTCGGTGCTGGAATCTGCGGTCTGACGGGCCTCACGGGCCTTGCGCTCGGCCAGTGTGAGGCCGGTGCGCTCGGACTCGCGCCGATCGACCTGCTTCTGTCTGCGCTGGGCCTCCTTGAAGGAACCCTTCTTCGTCCCGTCGCGCTTCGCCCGGTCGAGGTCGATGTTGAGCGCTCCGCGGTACGTCGCCTGGTCGACGCCCAGCTGGCGCGGATCCATGCCGGACATCGGGTGTCCGTCGCCGAAGAACCGCGTGCGGGCCAGCACCTGCATCATCGGGTGCGTGAAGAGGACCGTCACGAGGAGGTCGACGATGACGGTGAGGCCCAGCGTGAACGCGAAGCCGCGGACGCTGCCGACCGCCAGGATGTAGAGGATGACCGCGCCCAGGAGGTTGACGGCCTTCGACGCGAAGATCGTGCGCTTCGCGCGGTCCCAGCCGATCTCGACGGCCGACGTCAGCTTCCGGCCCCCGCGCAGCTCATCACGGATCCGCTCGAAGTAGACGATGAACGAGTCCGCCGCCGCGCCGACGCCCACGATGAGGCCCGCAACACCCGCCAGCGACAGGCGATAGCCGTATCTCCACGTCACGAGCAGGAGGAGGAGATACGTGAGGACGCCAGCGACCGCCAGGCTCGAGACCGTCACCGTCCCCAGCACCCGATACTGCACGAGTGAGTAGACGACGACGAGGCCGAGGCCGATGAGGCCTGCGAGCATGCCCATCGCGAGGTACTCGGAGCCCAGGGTGGGCGAGATCTGCTGCTCGCTCTGGACCTGGAAGCTGATGGGCAGCGCACCGTTGCGGAGCTGGTTGGACAGCGTCTCGCCGGTCTCGAGGGTGAAGTCACCCGTGATCTGCGCGCGACCGTCCGTCACCGGTGTCTGCGAGGCGGGCGCGGAGAGCACGAGGCCGTCCAGCACGATCGCGAACTGGTTGTACGGCTGCTGCTGGCCGGTGATCGCGCTCGTGATCTGTCCGAACACCTCGCGGCCGACCGAGTCGAACTCGATCGTGACCGCGACGCGGTTGGTCTGCGTTCCGGTCGACGTCGTCTCGAAGCCGAAGTCCGCGTCGGAGACGTGGGAGCCGTCGAGCTCGACCGGTCCCAGGATGAACTTCGACTGCCCGTCCTGCGCACACGCGACGACGGGGGTGTCCGGGTCGGCCTGGATGCCGCCGGTGCGGTTGGCCGGGTCCGTGCAGTCGAGGGCCGCGAACTCATTCATGATCTCGTCGGTGGCCCACGACGTGTCCGTCATCGGGTCGAAGCGGGGAACCGTCTGGTCCGCCGCAGGCTCATCCGCGGCGGGCGCCTCCGTCGCCGACTCGTCCGTCACGCCGCCGGCCGGGGCCGACTCCTGGGGCGCGGCCGAATCCTCGGGGGCGACGGTGCCGCCGCCCTGCGCGTCCTCGGCCTCCTCCTCCAGCACCCGCTCGAGCCGCTCGCGCTGCTCATCGCTCAGGTCTGCCGTGGGGTCCTCGGTCTCCTCCGCCGCCGCGTCGTCCTCGGACGTGAGCGGCTGCGGCGCGTCCTGCACCGCGACGCGCCGGAAGGCCAGCTGCGCGGACGAGCGGACGAGGTCGCGGGTCTCCTCGTCCGGATTGCCGGGCAGGTTCACGACGATGTTGCGGTCGCCCTGCGTCGTGATCTCTGCCTCGGACACACCGGTGCCGTCGACGCGCTGGCGGATGATCGCGACCGCCTGCTCGAGCTGCTCCGAGGAGATCGCGGTGCTCTCGTCGACCTGCGGCTCCAGGATGATCGAGGTGCCACCCTCCAGGTCGAGCGCCAGTTTGGGCGCCCAGGTCGCAGTGGACCAGATCGCTCCGGCGCCCACGAGGACGGCGAGTGCCGCCGTGATGACGGTCAGCCAGATGAAGGACAGCGCCGGGCGCGGTTCGTTGGAGGGTGCGGCCACGATCTCTCTTTCGGACAGGTGGAGCGGGCGACGAGTGGCGGCGGAGAGCCCGCCGGCTCGTCAGCTGCGGTTCTGCGGGGTGTCGTCGGACTCGTCGGAGGCGTCCGGACCCGTGCCGGTGTCACCGGTCTCGTCTGACGCGGCAGACTCGCCGACCTCGGCCTCCGCGGCGTCGTCAGACGCAGCAGTCTCGTTGGACGCAGCAGTCTCGTCGGCCTCGGGCGCGGGCACATCCTCGACCGCATCCGT
>DWZY01000073.1 GCA_019117325.1 Candidatus Brevibacterium intestinigallinarum | reverse complement strand
GCTCATCCGCCTCATGGCCGAGGAGCTGTGCCTGGGCGTCGACGTCCTGGGCGGCGAGACGGTCCGGGAGGCGGACGGGTTGGCGATGAGCTCGCGCAACGCGTACCTCTCCGCGGAGGAGCGCGCGCTGGCCGCGGGCATCTCCGAGGCCCTGCGAGCCGGTGCCGAGGCCGCCCGGACCAGCGCTGCCGGTTCCGCCGCCGAGGCCGCGGTCGCCGCCGCGGGGGCCGTCCTGGAGGCGCGCGGCATCACCGCGGATTACCTGGTGGTGCGGGGGACGGACCTGGGCGAGCCCGTGCCCGGTGAAGAGGGCCGCATGCTCGTCGCCGCGCGCGTGGGCGAGCCGCGCCTGCTCGACAACGTGGCGGTGCAGCTGGGGGTGTGACACCCCCCGCCCGAGGCCGTGGTGAGGGGGCGTGCAGAACTCACCCCGGCCTCGGCGACGGGGTTGGTCTGCGTTGCCGCGCCTCAGTGCTTGGGCAGCGCGTCCGGGTCCTGCTGGGAGGCGCCCCCGGAGAGCCGCAGGTTGTGCCCGCGCCGGATGATGTCCTCCTCCTGACGGGCCTGGCGCTGCGTGAGCTTCGTGGATCGGACGGGGAGCTGGAGGGTGACCTCGGCGGGGAGGCCGGCCTGCAACTGGCGGACGCGCTCGATCTCGCAGTCGAGCTCGGCGCCGAAGAGCAGGATGCCGTTCACGATGAACACCCAGAAGAGGAAGATGATGACGCCGGTCAGCGCGCCGTACGTCGCGTTGTACGTCCCGAACTGCGAGACGTAGAAGGTGACGCCCGCGGTCGCGATGATCGACACGATGATCGCGATGAGGGCGCCGATGCTCAGCCACCGGAATCGGGGCTGCAGGAGGTTGGGCGTCGCGTGGTAGAGGACGGCCACGCAGAGGACGACGATCCCCGCGAGCAGGAACCAGCGGGCCACGTTCCACACGGCCAGCGTCACGTCGCTCATGCCCAGCACCCCGCCGATCGCGGAGGCCAGCGGCCCGGACAGCACGAACACCAGCAGCGCGAGGGCGCCCAGGACCAGCATGCCCAGCGTCAGCAGGTACATGACGAGGTTGAAGACGACGGGTCCGCGTCCCTCCTCGACGCCCACGACACGGTTCATCGCGCGGCCGAAGGACTTCACGTACCCGGACGACGACCACAGCGAGATCGCGAGGCCCACGAACAGTCCCAGCCCGGGGGAGGGGGTGTCCAGGACGGAGTCGAGCAGGGGACGCACCGTCGACCAGGTCTCGGAGGGGACGATCCGCTCCAGCTCGTCCATGACGTCGCTGACGACCGTGCCGCTCTGGCCCGCGAGGCTGAGGATCGACACGAGCGAGACGAGCGCCGGGAACAGTGACAGCAGCATGCGGAAGGACAGCCCAGCCGCGAGGTCGATGCACTGATCCCGGAAGAACCCGCCGGTCGCCGTGCGGATCACGAACATCCACGAGGGGCGCGACAGCCGGCCGGACCGGTCGACGGTGCGGCCGTCGAGGTCGTTGACGGCGGTGCGCGCGGGGTCGCCGGAGGCCTCGGCGGGTGGTGTGCTCATCAGGGCCTCCGGGGTCGACTGTGCGTGCGGCACAATCACAGTACGGTTTCCGGCGGCGCCTGTCCGGCACCGCCCGCCCAGCACCCGGCGTGTCGCCTCGCCGCTAGGCTGGGAGGCGAGGCTCCGCGCCGATCCGAGGTCACACCGACGGGAGGTCTGCCGTGCGCGCGACACCGCTGAACCCGACCACGCGAGCCCAGGCGCTGCGGGCGCTCGCCCGCACGTCAGCGGTCACGCCGCTGGACGTCCTCGTCGTGGGCGGCGGGGTGACTGGGGCGGGGATTGCGCTCGATGCCGCCTCCCGCGGGCTGAGCACGGGGATCGTCGAGGCCGGAGACTGGGCCCAGGGCACCTCGTCGCGGTCGTCGAAGCTGGTGCACGGAGGGCTCCGCTACCTCGAGATGCTCGACTTCCCCCTCGTCGCCGAGGCCCTGCGCGAGCGCGACCTCCTCCTCACCCGCCTCGCCCCGCACCTCGTGAAGCCCGTGTCGTTCGTGCTGCCCTTCGCCAGCCCGCTGGCGGACCGCGCGTACGTGGGATCCGGGGTCACGCTCTACGACGTCATGTCCGCGCGGGTGGGCCAGCGCCGCGCCGTCCCCGTCCACCGCCACCTGGGCCCCGGTGCGGTGAAGGAGCGCTTCCCCGGCCTCGTCGCACCCGACGGCGGCATCGAGTACTTCGACGCGCAGGTGGACGACGCCCGGCTGGTGCTCACTCTGGTGCGGTCGGCGGCGGGCTTGGGGGCCTCGGCGGCGAACCGGGTCCGTGTGCTGGAGTACCTGCGGGAGGGCGGCTCCGCATCGCCCGCCGAGGCCGGCTCACCTCCCGCAGGCGAGGCCAGCTCGGTCTCTGCAGACGCACCCAGGCCCGCCGCGGCCACCCCCGCCTCATCCACCCCCGACGACCCCCGACCCGTCACCGGCGTGCGCGTCCGTGACGAGGAGACCGGCGACGAGTTCACCATCCACGCGCAGTCGACGATCCTCGCGACGGGGGTGTGGACGGGGCAGCAGCAGGTGGCCGCGGGTGCGCACGGCGGCCTCGAGGTGCTCGCCTCGAAGGGCATCCACGTGACGGTGCCCAGGGACCGGATCGAGGCGCCGCCCGGGCTGGGCATCATCACGCGGACGGAGACCTCGGTCCTCTTCATCATCCCGTGGGGCGATCTGTGGCTCATCGGGACGACGGACACCCCGTGGACGGAGGCGGTGGACGCGCCGCTCGTGACCGCCGCGGACATTGGCCGCGTCCTGGATCAGGCGAACGAGGTCCTCGAGACGACGCTCACCAGGGCGGACGTCATCGGCACGTTCGCCGGCCTCCGACCGCTGCTCCAGCCCGTCGATGGCGCCGACGACAGCACGAAGGTGTCCCGCGAGCACGCCGTCATGGAGGTGGCCCTGGGCCTCAGCGCGATCGCCGGCGGCAAGCTCACGACGTACCGGGTCATGGCC
>DWZY01000072.1 GCA_019117325.1 Candidatus Brevibacterium intestinigallinarum | reverse complement strand
CACCCCAGCTGACACACCCGGCCCAGCAGGCAGGCGCGCCGCACGCGGCACTCGCCCGCGCGCGGGCCGCCCGGGGCCGCACCCGCGGCGGCCTCCTGGGCGCACTCCTCACGGTCGTGGCCGCGCTCCTCGTCACCCGGCTGCTCTTCGAGCTGACCGGCTGGTTCCAGCTGGTCTGGGTGGTGGCGCTCGTGTCAGCGGCCTACGTCGTCTGGCGGGTCGTCATCCTGTGGCCCACCGGCCTGCAGCAGCGGCAGCTGGACGACCTCATCACCGGGCACGGCATGAAGTCCGTGGGCCTGCCGTGGACGGCGATCATCACGGTCATCGCACTGCTCGCGCTGTGGTTCGTGCCGCCCCTGCTCCTGTTCTGAAGCTGCTGGCCGCCCTGTACTGAGGGTGCCGGCTCGTCTGCCCCAGGCAGCCGGCTGCCCCGTACTGAGGGTTCCCTCACGGTCCGCCCGTTCCGACGGATCTGGCAGGGCCGACCGGTAGGCTTGCACGCGTGAGTGGGACGACTGAACGCGAGGAGCCGGAGACCGCGGGCTCGCAGGAATCGCGCCCGTCCCACGGCCACGCGACGCTGTTCCTCGATGTGGACGGCGTCCTCAACTCCTACCCCGTCAGGGGCCTGCGGTACTACCGGGAGCGCCGCCGGAAGGCCCGCGCCTGGCTGTTCGAGCTCCACTACCGGCCGCGCATCGTGCGCCTGCTGGACCGCCTCGTCGAGACCCACGACGTCGACATCGTGTGGCTGTCGACGTGGTCGCACCGGTGCACGGAGGAGCTGGAGCCCGCACTGGGATTCCGCCACACCTTCGACGTCATCCCCATGCCGGATGACACGTACAACCGCTTCGCCGCGGACCCGGACCGCTGGTGGAAGGCGCTCCACATGCGCGACTGGCTGGACGAGGACTCGGATCGCCGCGCCGTCTGGATCGACGACGACCTGGCCGCTCCCGCCACCCACGCGCGGTTCGAGCGCGACTACCCCGCCGATCGCCTCCTCATGGTCGCTCCCCGCTTCCGCGACGGGCTCACGACCGGCCAGCTGCGCGACATCCGCGCGTTCCTGGACCGCCGCAGCCGCCGCGACCGCCGCACCGCCAAGCGCGCCCGCCTCCTCACCCCCGCCGCACCCGAGGACACCCCGTGACCCAGCCCGCCACCCCGCCCCCCACCGCCCGCACGGGCGACGACCTGCGCATCGGCCTCCTCGATTCCGGCCTGGGTCTGGTGGGCTTCGCCGACGCCGTCCTCACCCGAGCACCCCACGCGGACCTGGTGCTGGCGATGGATCCGCAGAACATGCCCTACGGCGCACTGACCGCGGAGCGCCTCACGGAGGTCGTCCTCCGCTCCGCCCGCGCGCTGGCCGCCTGGGAGCCGGACGCGATCGTCGTCGCCTGCAACACCGCCAGCGTCCACACACTGGGCGCCCTGCGCGCGGAGCTCGAACCGCGGATCCCCATCATCGGCACCGTCCCCGCGATCAAGCCGGCCGCGGCGACGGCCCGCCCCTTCGCGGTCTGGGCGACGGACGCGACGACGGCCAGCGACTACCAGCGGAAGCTCATCGACGCGTTCGCCGCGGACCTGCCGGTCGCGCGGGTCGCAGCCTCGGGTCTGGCGGAGGCGATCGAGGCCGGCTCACCGGCCCGCATCGAGGCCGCCATCGCCGAGGCCGCAGACGCCACCCCAGCCGACGTCGCCTCCGTGGTCCTGGGCTGCACCCACTACGGCCTGGTCGCAGACCGGATCGTGCGGGCGCTCGGGGCCCGGGGGATCACGGATGTCGAGCTCTTCGACTCCCCAGCCGCCGTGGCGGCGCAGACGCTGCGCCGCGTCGGGGCGGACCTCGCACCGCGGGCTCGGAGCGGCCAGATCCTCGCGGTCTACCAGTCCGGGGAATCAGGACGCCTGCCGGCCGTGTTGAGTGAGTACCCGGCCGGACGCCGGCTCCTGGACCGGGAGCGGGCAGCGGACGCGGCGGCGCTCCCGGACAGGAGCGCACCCACGGAAAGCGAGAACACATGAGCCAGATGCCGATGAGCGGCGGACTTCCCTCTGCGGGCGGTCCCGACCCGATCACCACCATGTTCAAGCGGCTGCGCGTGTCCTTCATGGTCCAGGGCGGGTTCTCGATCGTCGCGGGCATCCTGTTCCTCGTGTGGCCGTTCCAGTCCGCGACCGCGTTCGTGCTCGTGTTCGCCGCGTGGCTGCTGGCGTCCGCGATCGTGTCCGCCATCCTCACCGTCGTCCGGAAGCAGGGCAGCCTCCTGGGAACACTGGTCCCCGGCGTCCTGGGGCTCCTGCTCCTCGTCATCCCCGAGGCGGCCGGTTCCGCACTCGTCTTCCTCGTCGCGTTCGCGTCCCTGCTGGTGGGCGGCCTGTCCGTCGCGCTATCGCTGAGCCTGCGCCGCGTGGGATTCTCCGCCTGGTGGCTCACCCTCATCGCGGGCGTGCTGGCTGTGGCCTACGGGTTCCTCGCCCTCTTCAACCCGACGGCTGCCCTCGCGGGCCTGCTCTGGGCGCTGGGTCTGCTGCTCGTCATCATCGGCGTCGCCATCATGGTGCTGGGGTGGCGGATCGGCTCGATGTCGCTGAACGGTGCCGGCGGGGCGACGTTCGGCACTCCGGGCAGCGGTGGTCCCGGCTTCGGCGGCACCGGTTTCGGCGGTCCCGGCTTCGGCGGCCCGCAGATGCCTCCGCGCCGCGGCCCCGACGACGACGTCATCCCCGGCGAAGAGGTCTGAGCCCCACCCGCGGGACGCATCGCGGTCCTCGCCCTACCCCATACAGGTGTCCGTCTCCGCACGGAGTCATCACACCCAGTTCACTGACAGGAAACCTTCAGTAGGTCGTCGGTCCGTACTGTCGCGGGCGTTGTTCCGACCTCACGAAAGGTTTCTCATGACCCGCCTCACCAGGCTCTTCGCCGCGAGTGCCGCGCTGACGCTGCTGAGCCCCGCCGTCGCGACGTCCGCGATGGCCTCGCCCGCTGACACCGTCTCCCCCGTCTCGCTCGTGGAGAGCGGGGTGACCGACTGGTCCTACCTCGACACGGACACCGACCCCGCTGACGGCCTCGAGAACCGCACCGACTGGACCGCCCCGTCCTTCGACGATTCCTCGTGGGAGACCGCCCAGGGCTCCTTCGGCGCGCTGCGCGGCGAGCTCCAGGAGCTGAGCGGCGGGTTCCTGCCGGACAACCTCCTCACCCAGTACAAGGAAGGCGCGCCCGGCACCAACATCGAGGCGTTCTTCTTCCGCACGGACGTGACCGTCGATGCCGAGGACCTGGCCGACGGCGAGCAGCTGGCCGGCACGATCCGCTACGACGACGCCGCCACCGTCTTCGTGAACGGCGAGAAGGTCGCGGGCTTCCACGACGACGGCTTCGACTTCCCGGAGACGGGCGAGCGCCGCAACATGCAGTACGGCGGGTCCAACTCCTCCGCGCCGCGGGAGGGCACCTTCACGGTCGATCCCGAGGTGCTCGTCGAGGGTGAGAACACCATCGCGGTCCAGCTGCACCAGGGGCGGGCGAGCAGCTCCGATCTCTACTTCGACTTCGAGGAACTGTCGCTCCAGCCGGCACCGGAGCCCCAGGGCCAGTCCTCGATCCTGCTGGGTGTGGGCTCCGATCAGAGCGAGCGGAACATCTCGTGGTTCACGGACAGC
>DWZY01000071.1 GCA_019117325.1 Candidatus Brevibacterium intestinigallinarum | reverse complement strand
ACCCACGACAGGGTCGAGCTTGCCCTCGCGCGCCGCGGCGGTGAGGTTGCGGCCGAACTGGTCGAGGACGAGCGAGCCGGACGGCGTGCCCTCCTCGCGCGCGCCGGTCGAGGCCGGCTCCTTGCCCTGGTAGCCGGACAGGAGCTTGATGACCTCCTGGCGCACGCGCGCCAGGTCAGCGCCCAGCTTGACGAGCACCTGCGCGGCCACGCCCTCGCCCTCGCGGATGAGGCCCAGCAGGATGTGCTCCGTGCCGATGTAGCTGTGGCCCAGCTGCAGTGCCTCGCGGAGGCTCAGCTCGAGGACCTTCTTGGCGCGCGGGGTGAACGGGATGTGGCCCGAGGGCGCCTGCTGGCCCTCGCCGATGATCTCCGTGACCTGGTCGCGGACCTGCTCGAGCGAGATGCCCATGCCCTCGAGCGCCTTCGCGGCGACGCCCTCGCCCTCGTGGATGAGGCCCAGCAGGATGTGCTCAGTGCCGATGTAGTTGTGCTTGAGGAGCTTGGCCTCCTCCTGCGCGAGCACGACGACGCGGCGAGCTCGGTCGGTGAACCGTTCGAACATGATGGTCCTCCTCCTCTGACGATTCCTAGCACTGTAACCACGCGGGGCGCCGGTTCATTGCGGTGTTCGCGGTCAGCCGAAACATGTTCGCTCTCAGCGAAGAAGGCCCCTCGCGCGAAGACGCGACAGGCCCCGGCGTTCCCGCCGGGGCCTGTCGTGAGCGCGTGCGCCTGGGGGTGCGCCTCAGGCGTGCGCCGCGTGGTACTCGTCGATGATCGCCTGCGAGATGCGACCGCGCTCGGAGACCTTCTTGCCCTGCTCCTTCGCCCATTCGCGGATCTTCGCGTTCAGGTTGGAGTTCTGCGCGCCCGCGCCCCGACGGGGGCGGGATGCTCCGGCGCGCTGCGTCGCGGCAACGCGGCGGCCCTTCGCGATGTAGGGGGCCAGCGCCGCACGCAGCTTCTCTGCGTTCTCGCTCGACAGCTCGATCTCGTAGGTGCCCTGGTCCAGTGCGAAGCGGACCGTCTCTGCGGCTTCGCTTCCGTCGATATCGTCAGTCAGTACGACTTTCATCTCGCGGGCCATGTGCGCTCTTCTCCTCGTCGTCCCCCGATGCGAGTTCTTCCGCGGGGGCCTCGTCGTCCAATTGCCGGTAGTACCGCTCCATCTCCTCACGCTCGGTCGTGTCTGAGCGGAGAATTCCCCTCATCACGTACCAGAAGATGAGTCCGACACCGATCGAAGGGAGGAGGACCTGTATGTACTCCATGACCACACTACCTTTTCATCCGGGGAATGCGCACGCTCGAATGCGATTCCTGTGGATTCCCGCAGGAATGGGAACTCATTCCCCGAGGGGCTTGACCAACGGGAAGAGAATCGTTTCCCGGATGCCCAGTCCCGTCAGCGCCATGAGAAGGCGGTCGATTCCCATTCCCATCCCGCCCGCCGGGGGCATCCCGTATTCCATTGCCATGAGGAAATCCTCGTCCACGCGCATCGCCTCATCGTCACCCGCGGCGGCGTCCCGCGCCTGCGCCTCGAAGCGCTCGCGCTGGATCACGGGGTCGTTGAGCTCCGAGTAGCCCGTCGCCAGCTCGAAGCCGCGGACGTAGAGATCCCACTTCTCGACGATTCCCGGAGTCGTCCGGTCACTCTTGGTGAGCGGAGAGGTGTCGACCGGGAAGCCGGTGACGAATGTGGGGGCGTGCAGCTCATCGGAATGGAAGTGCTCCCACATCTCCTCGACATACTTGCCGTGGAGTCGGAAGACGCCCTCCAGATCGATCCCGTGCTGATCCGCCAGTGCAGCCAGTTCTTCGACCGATGTCTGCGGGGTCACCTCGACGCCCAGCTTCTGCGACAGGGAGGGATACATCTCGATGGTGCGCCATTCCCCGCCCAGGTCGTATTCCTCACCATCGGCCAGGGTGACCTTATGGGAGCCGAACGCATCGAGTGCGGCATTCTGCACGAGCTGCTGCGTGAGTGTCGCGATCGTTCCGAAATCCCCATAGGCCTGATATGCCTCGAGCATCGCGAACTCCGGCGAGTGCGTGGAATCCGCACCCTCATTCCTGAAATTCCTGTTGATCTCGAAGATATTGTCCAGACCGCCCACCAGCGCGCGCTTGAGGAAAAGCTCCGGCGCGATGCGCAGATACAGCTCCATGTCGTACGCATTGATGTGCGTGGAGAACGGGCGCGCGGCGGCTCCGCCGTGCATCGTCTGCAGCATCGGAGTCTCGATCTCCATGAAACCGCGCTCATCGAAGGTGCGGCGCAGCGACTTCATGACCTCCGCCCGCATGCGCACGGTGTCGCGCGCCTGGTCCCGGGTGATGAGGTCGATGTAGCGCTGACGCATCCGGGTCTCGTCCGTGAGCTCGGTGTGCAGCGTGGGCAGCGGACGCAGCGCCTTCGACGCGATCGCCCAGTCGTCCGCCATGATCGACAGCTCGCCGCGCTTCGACATGAT
This sequence comes from Candidatus Brevibacterium intestinigallinarum, assembly GCA_019117325.1. Lineage (GTDB taxonomy): Bacteria > Actinomycetota > Actinomycetes > Actinomycetales > Brevibacteriaceae > Brevibacterium > Brevibacterium intestinigallinarum. The sequence continues at coordinate 7,947 of DWZY01000071.1, read as the reverse complement.
GACCCGGCCGTGGAGGAAGACGTGGTCGCCCAGATCGACGTCGTGCTTCCAGCGCTCCAGGCTCTCTGCGCCCACCTCCGCCAGCGACAGCATGCCCTGCAGGCGCGTCCCGTCGCCCGCCTGCAGCGTCACGAAGCACAGCTTGCCCGTGTTGCGCTGGAAGACCACGCGTCCGGCGACGCCCACCACGTCCTCGGTCTCCTCCCCCGGCTCCAGGTCCGGGTGGGCCTCGCGCACCTGCGCGAGCGTGTGGGTCCGGTCGACGGCGGCCGGGTACGGGGAGCGCCCGTCCTCGAGCATCTGGCTGCGCTTGTCCTTGCGGATGCGCAGCTGCTCCGGATCGTCGTGCGGCTGGGTCTGGGAATCGGTCTGCGGCATGGCTCCAAGGCTACCGCGCCGTGAGACGGCGGCGGAATCGCGCGCCCGGGGCTCAGGACCCCAGCACGTCCAGCAGTCGGGCGGCCGTGGCGTCGTCGATCGTCCCGTTCGTCAGGGCGCGAGCGGTCGTCGCCCGGGCCATCGCGCGGTAGGCGTCCGCGACCTCGGCGGAGTCCTGCGTCACCGCGTGCTCCGCGAGCGCCTGCACGTGCGCTTCGACCGTCGTGACGTCACCGCGGCTGACTGGGCCGGTGAGCGCGCGGGGCCCCGACTGCAGGACATTCGACACACTCGCGTCGACCAGCGCGGACAGGACGCGCGCCGGCTCCTCGACGCCCAGCGACGACAGCACCTCCATCGACTGCGCGATGATCGTGATCGTGTGGTTCGACGCGTGCGTGATCGCCGCGTGGTAGAGCGACCGATCCGCCTCCGCCAGGACGACGGGCTCTGCGCCGATCTCCACGACCAGCGCCTGCCCGATCGGCAGCACGGGCTTGGGCGCCGTCACGCCGATCGTCGTCCGGCGCAGGCGCGGCAGGTCCATGCTGGTCCCGGTGAAGGACAGCGACGGATGCAGGGCGATGGGGATCGCGCCCGCGTCCGCGGCCGGCTGGAGGACACTGAGGCCGTGGCGGCCCGCGCAGTGGAGGACGATCTGCCCCGGGCTGAAGCGGCCCAGTGCCGCGAGGCCGGAGACCAGTTCCGCGATCGCGTCGTCCGGCACCGTGAAGAGGACGAGCTCCGCGCGCTCGAGGATCGTCTCGATGTCGACGATCGGGACGCCCGGCAGCATCGCCTCCGCCCGGTCGCGGCTGGCGTCCGATCCCGCGGTGACGCCCACGATCGCGTGCCCGGCCTCGCGCAGCGCGGCGCCCATGACCGCGCCCACGCGGCCCAGGCCGATGATGCCCACGCCCAGGCGGGTCTGCTCGTCGATGTTCATGCCGTGGTCCTTCCCCCGGTCGCGGGTCCGCGGGGATCGGCGGGACCCCCGCTGTGCGCGTCGAGCTCTTCGCGCGCACGCCTCGTCACCTCGACGTGACGGTCGAACAGGTGGTGCGCCTCGTCCTGCGGCAGGTGGACGAAGTGCGGTGCGATCGGCCCGGGCGACAGGTGCAGGGCGATCGTCGACAGCCCCAGTCGCCGCTGGATGGGTCCCTGGCGCAGGCTCAGCGCCTGCACGCGGGCGTGCGGCACCAGCTCGAGCGTCCGGGACAGCCGTCCCGCCCGGATGAGGGCCAGGGTGCCGGTGAGCGCGTGCGCGTTGCGCCGCTGCGTGACCGGGTCCAGCCACCGGCTGCGCTGCGGGCGGCCCCGGTAGGCGGGCTCGGCGGCCCGCGCCTCCGGACCTCCGGCCAGCGGCCCCTGCATCCCGGCCAGCACGAGCGAGCGCGCATCGATGCCCACCGGACGCGGGTCGGGCAGGCAGAGGCCCAGCATGAGCAGGACATCATCCACGGAGCCCACCGGCAGCAGGACGTTCTGACCCTGGTCGTCGGAGCCCTCGGACGCGATCGTGAACTCCGCGCGCCACCAGCCGGCCGGCCGCCACAGGAGCGGCTGGATGAGCTTGACGGCCTGGATGCGGTCCAGCGGGATGATCCGGTTGGTCGTCGAGGCGAGGCCCTGGCTCACGCGCAGCCCGTCACGGGTCAGCGCGACCGTGAAGTTCGCCCGGCCCAGCTCCGTGCGCAGCACTCCCACCAGCGCCAGAAGGCCGGGGATGACCGCGAACACGGACGAGGCGAGCGCGGCCGGCGAGATGACGATGCCGACGACGATGATCCCCGCCAGCAGGGCGATCATGATGATGACGGACACGAGCACGGACGTCGAGAGGACCGCCGACAGCAGGAGGCGGTGCAGCGGCACGCGCAGCAGGCGGCCCTCTGCGCCCGCTGTGGGCGCGATCCGGTAGGGCGCCAGGAGCTCGCGGAGGCTGCCGGTCAGGTCGTCCGCCGCTGCCGCCGCGTGCTGCTGCAGGTCCCGGGCGCGCTGGCTCAGCAGCCGCTGCCCCAGCGGAGCCGTGGGTGCGTCGGCCAGTCGGCCGACCGCGGGAGCGGCCGGGGCCCCGGGCCCAGACGCTGCCGAGGCCGCACCCGGTGCCGCTGCGGACGCACCACCCGCTGCGTGCGGGCCGCTCTGCGCCACCCTCGGCGCAGTCCCCGGCACAGCGCCCGGTCCGCCGTGAGGAGCCACCTGTCCACCCTGCGGAGCTCCCGGCCCACCGCTGGCCGCCTGACCGCTCCGGGTCTGGCGGAGGTGGCCGAGGATCTCCTCGCGCAGAGCTTCCGCGTCCTTGCGCGACAGGTAGGAGATCGTGATGTTCGAGTCCGATCCGCCCGCCACGTCGAAGACGAGGGACGCGAGGCCCAGCAGGCGCGGGATGAACGGCAGCGAGATGTCGACGGACTGGACGCGGTCGTGCGCCGCCGACCTCTCGCGCTTCGCGAGGACGCCCGAGCGCAGGTACACGCCGGACGCGTCGATCCGGAAGCGCATGTTCCGCCACGAGAGCCACAGCGACAGCAGGATGAGTGCCACGACCGCGACGAGCACACCCACGACGAGCAGCGTGATGAGTGGGTGCTCGCGGATGAGGTCGAGCAGCATGCGGGCGACCATCCCCGCGCGACGGCCGGTCCCGCCGCTGCGCTCGATGACGACGTCCTCGATGACCGCCTGCAGGTTCTGCAGGACGATCGCGACGACGACACCCACCGCGGCGACGATGCCCGCGCCCCCGCGCAGCACGGGCGTCAGCCGGTGGACGTGCCGCCAGCCATCCGGCTGGGCCCGTCCCGGCCCCTGCTGCGGCCCATGCTGCGGCCTGGGCGGGGGCGGCGTGCCGTGGGGAGGCGGCGGGATGCTCACAGTCCCGCCAGACGTGCGCCGCCACGGGCGGCGATCGAGTCGCGCAGGGACTCGGCCTCGGCGCGGGGCAGGCCGGGCAGGGAGGCATCCGTCGACGCCGAGGCCGTGTGCATCGTGACGGTGGCCAGCCCGGCCGCGCGCATGAGCGGGCCCGCGGTCACCTCGACGTACTGGAGGCGGCCGTAGGGGACGACGGTCGTGGCGCGGAACATGATCCCGCGCTGCAGCAGCAGGTCGTGCTCGCGCTCCAGGTAGCCCAGGGCCCTCACCTGCCGGACGACGACGATGATCTCGATGATCGCGCCGATGAGCAGCGGGACCATGAGCGCGAAGCTGATGATCGCGAGCGGCGTGATGTCGAGCACGAGGCCGATGATCCCCATCACGGCGAACGCCAGCAGCAGGATCGTCCAGAGGATGAGCGAGCCGGCCAGGCGCACGCCGGCGTACTTCCGGCTGACGGGGTTCAGCTGTGTCATGCGGGTGCCTCCGGAGGGTCGGTGCGCCGTGAGCGGTGCGGGGAGTCGTCGTCGAGGGCGCGGGGGTCGTCGGGCGGCAGGGAGCAGAAGGACTCGACGATCAGTCCCACGGCCATGAGGATCGCGGCGGACACGGACGCGGCGAGCATGCCCATCGCCGCCTCCGTCCGCAGCCCCATGACGGAGATGAGGAGGTAGACGGCCCCGCCCAGGTACCACGCGGTCAGCAGTGCGCCGGCCAGGGCCGCGGCCCGGGCGAGCATCGCGACGCGGGCCGCGCGCATCATGTCCAGCTGCGAGGTGCGGTCGCCGTCCCGCCACGCGCGCACGGGCCAGCCCAGTGCCAGGAGCACGCCGGCCAGCGCCAGCATGCCCACGATCGCGGGCCACGGCACGTCCGGCAGCGCCCGCCCGGCCCGCTCCCACACCGCGTGGAAGCCCAGAGAGACGACGAGGCCCACCCCGCCCCATAGGATCAGCTGGCCGGGCCGCGTCCGCTTCACACCGGGTCACCGCCCGGTGCGGGACCCGCGCCCGAGGCCCCGGTCGGCACCCGCACGGGCGTCGCCGTCCGCCGCACCCCGCCCGCATCCGCGAGCCGGTCGAGCAGGGCGCGGACCGGCTGCGGACCCGCGACGGTCGTGAGTGAGGCGTCCGGATCGATGTCCGCCCACGGTGCCAGCACGAAGGCGCGCTCCGCCGCGCGCGGGTGCGGCAGCGTGAGGATCGCGTCATCGTGGGTGACCGCTGCGCCGGTGCGGGCGTCGTGGGCGGCGATGAGGTCGAGATCCAGGGTGCGCGGGCCCCAGCGGACCTCGCGGGTGCGGCCGGCCGCGACCTCGATGCCCTGGCACACGGCCAGGAGCTCGCGCGGAGGCAGGGACGTCTCGACGAGCACGGCCGCGTTGTGGAAGTCGGGCTGCTCGACCCCGCCGACCGGCGCGGTCACGTAGAGGGGCGATCCGGCGAGGACCTCGATGCGCGGGTGCAGTTCCAGGGCGTGCACCGCGTCCTGCAGTGCGGCCGCGGCGTCGCCCAGGTTCGCACCCAGGGACACGACTGCGCGCAGGGTCCGCTCGCCGGAGTCAGAGCCGGCGGCGGCCTCGGCGCGGGTGCGGCGCAGGGTGACGGCGACGTCTGCGAACGCGTGGGTGATCGGGGCCTCGGGCTTGTGCACCGTGACCTCCGCGTCCTCGCACACCTGCAGGCACGCCTCGACCAGTGCGCCGGCGAGTGCCTCGATGAGGTCGTACGGAGGACCCGCGACGATCGCGGCGAGCGTGTCCGCGAGCGTCCCGTAGTCGACCGTGTCCGCGAGCGCATCACTGGCGGCGGGGCGGGTCAGGTCCCGGCGGAGCACCGCGTCGATGACGAAGTCCTGGCCGTCGCGCTTCTCGTGCTCGAAGACGCCGTGGTGGCCCCGCACCCGCAGACCCGTCAGCCGGATCTCGTCGACCGGGGCAGCACCCTCGGACCGGCCAGCGCGGTCCACCTGCGCTGCGCCGGGTGCCGGGTCCGTGCCGTCCGCCATGTCAGCCCTCCGGGATCCCGGCGGCCGCCAGCCGCACCTGGTGGACCGCCTGCGCGGCGATGAGCGAGGCACGGGGCTCGTGCACCCGGACCGCCCAGGCGCCGGCCTGCGCGGCCAGCACGGTGACGGCCGCGGTCGCCTGGTCTCGGTGCTCCAGGCTCGCCTCCGACGGCGCGTCCGGGGACACGAGCGCGGCGAGGAACCGCTTGCGCGAGGCCGCCACCAGCAGCGGCATCCCCATGCCCGCGAACACGTCCAGCCGCGCCAGGATCTCCCAGTTGTGCTCCGCGTTCTTCGAGAAGCCCAGGCCCGGGTCCAGGATGAGCGACTCGCGATGCACTCCGGCGGCCAGGGCGGCATCCACGCGCTGGCCCAGCTCGTGGGCGACCTCGCGGACGGTGTCGTCGTAGTGGACCGGCTCCGCCGCATCGGACAGCAGCCCGCGCCAGTGCACGAGGACCAGGTCCGCGCCGCTGTCGGCAGCCAGGCCCAGCATTCCGGACTCCGCCTGCCCCGCGGACACGTCGTTGATGATCGTCGCGCCCGCCTCCAGGGCCGCCCGGGCGACGGACACCCGCATCGTGTCGATGCTGATGCGCGCGCCGTCGCGGGCCAGCTCGCGGATGACGGGCAGCACCCGCTCCAGCTCGACCTCCTCGGACACGCGCGCGGACCCGGGGCGGGTCGACTCCCCGCCCACGTCGATGATGTCGGCACCCTGCTCGAGCATGTCGACGCCGTGCGCCACGGCCTCAGTGTGCCGGAACCACCGCCCGCCGTCGGAGAAGGAGTCCGGGGTCACGTTGAGGACCCCCATGATCCGGGTCCGCTCCGGGACCTCCTGGGCTGCGCCGGGCACCGCTGCGGCACTCATGCGGGTCACCTCCGCAGGATGAGGCTCATCGCCTCGGATCGGGACGCGGCATCGCGCAGCTGCCCGCGGACGGCCGACGTGATCGTCGACGAGCCGGGCTTCTGCACGCCGCGCATGGACATGCACAGGTGCTCCGCCTCCACGACGACGATGACGCCGCGCGGGTGCAGGTGCTCGACCAGCGCGTCCGCGATCTGGGTCGTGAGGCGCTCCTGCACCTGGGGCCTGCGGGCGAAGACCTCGACGAGACGGGCGAGCTTCGACAGGCCCGTCACGCGGCCCTCGGCACCCGGGATGTACCCGATGTGGGCGGCACCGTGGAACGGGACCAGGTGGTGCTCGCACGTGGAGTAGAGCGCGATATCGCGCACCAGGACCATCTCGTCGAAGCCGATGTCGAACTGGATGCCCAGGATCTCCGCCGGATCCTGGGCGAGCCCCGAGAACACCTCCGCGTACGAGCGGGCGACGCGGGCCGGGGTCTCCGCCAGACCGTCGCGGTCCGGGTCCTCGCCCACGGCCAGCAGGATCTCGCGGACCGCCGCCTCGATGCGCGCGTGGTCGACCGTCATCGTGGGCTCTCCCCTCCCTCGTCGTGCGATGCCTCCGGTCCGGACGCCCCCGGCTCCGGCAGCTGCTGTGTCTGCGGGGCATCAGCCTGGGCCTCGCCAGTCTGTGCTGCGTCAGCCTGGGCCTCAGCCGCCTGAGCCTCGGCCGCCTGCGCCGCCTCCGCCGCGGCGGTCCGGCGCGAGACCGGCACGTCGATGGGCGGGCGGGAGGAGACGGGCCTGTCGCGGCTGGCAAGCCACACGGTGCGCCGCTCCCGCTTGATGACGGGTGCGAAGATCTCCGCCAGCTGGGCCTCGTCCAGCGTCTCCTTCTCCAGGAGCTCGTGGGCGAGAGCGTCCAGCACGTCCCGGTTCTCGTTCAGCGCCCAGTAGGCATCCGCGTGCGCGTCGTCGATGAGTGCGCGGACCTCCGCGTCGATCGTCGTGAGAGTCGTGTCGGAGTTCGCCTCGTCGGACCGGCCGCCGCCGGGCTGACCCATGGGCTCGGTCGAGCCGCCGCCCATCTTGACCATGCCCACCCGGTCGCTCATGCCGTACTGGGTGACCATCTTGCGGGCGATCCCGGTCGCCTTCTCGATGTCGTTCGCGGCACCGGTCGTGGGGTCGTGGAAGACGATCTCCTCCGCCACGCGCCCGCCCATCGCGTAGGCCAGCTGATCCAGCAGCTCGTTGCGAGTCGTCGAGTACTTGTCCTCGCTGGGCATGACCATCGTGTAGCCCAGGGCGCGCCCGCGCGGCAGGATCGTCACCTTCGTGACGGGGTCCGTGTCGTTCATCGCCGCGGCGACCAGTGCGTGGCCGCCCTCGTGGTAGGCGGTGACGAGGCGCTCCTTGTCGTTCATGAGGCGGGTCCGCTTCTGCGGTCCCGCGATGACGCGGTCGATCGCCTCGTCGATGATCTCGGAGTCGATGACCGACTGGCCGCCGCGCGCGGTCAGCAGCGCGGCCTCGTTCAGCACGTTGGCCAGGTCCGCACCGCTGAAGCCGGGGGTCCGCTTCGCGATCATCGACAGGTCGACGTCATCGCCCAGCGGCTTGCCCTTGGCGTGGACCTCGAGGATCCGCACGCGACCCTTCATGTCCGGGGCCTCGACCTGGATCTGCCGGTCGAAGCGGCCCGGGCGCAGCAGCGCCGGGTCCAGCACGTCCGGACGGTTCGTCGCGGCGATGAGGATGACGTTCGTCGTCGCCTCGAAGCCGTCCATCTCGACGAGCATCTGGTTCAGCGTCTGCTCGCGC
>DWZY01000070.1 GCA_019117325.1 Candidatus Brevibacterium intestinigallinarum | reverse complement strand
GGTGCCGTCGACCTGAGGTGCGTGGTCCGTGCAGGTGTTCCGTCGTGTGGTCCTCCCGATCCTCTACCTGATCGTCCTCCTCATCATCGCGGTGTCGCTGGCCTGGCTGGCCTTCGCGCCCTCCGGGGAGTCCGGATCCGATGACGAATTCGCCACCGGTGAGCTCGTGGGCACGGAGGCCTACGTGGAGCGCGGCTCGATCGAGGCCTCCCTCGAGGCCGATGGCACGATCGCGATCGCGGACCCCGTCGCGGCGAAGCCGGGGCACGACGGCACCGTCAACCACATCTGGGTGCGCCCGGGCATGGTCGTGGAGGAGGGTGACGACCTCTTCCAGGTCACCGTCGAGGAGGCCCCGGACGAGGCCGCCGTCCCCGATGAGTCGGAGGACGGAGACGACGCACCGGCGCCCGCCCCCGAGCCGCGGCGCACGTACCACACGGTCACGGCGCCGGCTGATGGAACCGTGGGCTCCTTCGACCTGCAGGTGGGCGACGACGTCGCGAAGGGCGCCGAGGTCCTCACCGTCACCCCGCGCACCTACAGTGCCAGCGCGGACATCGAGCCCGTCGAGCTCTACCGGCTGGGCGACCTCCCGGACACCGCCGTCATCACCATCGACCAGGGACCCGCACCCTTCGACTGCACGTCGCTGAGCCTCCTGGAGGCCGGGGCCCCTCCCACCGGCGGTGGGACCGGCGGGGACACGTCCGGTGACGACATGACCGGTGAGGGCGACATGATGGGTGACGACGGCCTCGGCGACGACGGCTTCGATGCGGGAGGGTCCGGCGACACCGGCTCCGGCACGACGCAGCTGCGGTGCAGCATCCCGGACGACATCGAGGTCTACAACGGCCTCACGATGCGCATGACCGTCGAGGTGGGCAGCGCCGACGACGTCCTCACCGTCCCGGTCACCGCGGTCCGCGGCATGGGCGAGGACGCGTCCGTCTGGGTCACGGATGACATGGGGGAGCCCGAGGAGCGATCCGTGAAGATCGGGATGTCCGACGGCACTCGCGCCGAGGTGGTGAGCGGCCTCGAGGAGGGCGACGCGATCCTCGAGTACGTGCCGGGCACGGAGCCGGACGAGGACGAGGGCATGGACTTCGGGATGATCGGGTGAGGGACGCTCAGGTGAGCGCACCCCTGCTGCACCTGGAGGGCGTCGCCCGCTCCGTGCGGCTGCCGGACGGCTCGTGGCTGGAGATCCTGCGCCGCATCGACCTGACAGTGCGCGCCGGCGAGCACGTGGGCATCGTGGGCCGCTCTGGCACCGGCAAGTCGACCCTGCTCAACATCCTGGGGCTGCTGGACCGGCCCACCGGCGGGCACATGCTGTGGGACGGCACCCCCACCGCTCGCCTGTCGCAGCGGGCAGCCTCCCGGATCCGCGGCGCGCAGATCGGCTTCGTCTTCCAGCAGTTCAACCTGCTGCCGGGACGCACGGCGCTGGAGAACGTCGCCCACCCGCTGCTCTACGGGACCGCCGCAGAGGTCCGGACCCGCAAGCGGCGCGCCCGCGAGGTCCTCGAGCGGCTGGGCCTGGGGGAGCGGGCCGATCAGGTGCCCACCCGCCTGTCCGGCGGCGAGCAGCAGCGGGTCGCGATCGCCCGCGCCCTGGTGCGGCGGCCCAGACTGCTGCTGGCGGACGAGCCCACCGGTGCCCTCGACGTCGACACCGGGCGCCTCGTCATGGACCTGCTGACCGAGGCCGCGCAGCAGTCGACGGCTGCCCTCATCACGATCACCCACGACCCGGCGATCGCGGCGCGGGCGGATAGGCGCTTCACCCTGGACGGGGGTGTCCTCACGTGATCGGCGCCCTCCACGGATCCCTCGTCGAGGCGTGGCAGGAGCTGCGCATCCACAAGCTGCGCGTCCTCCTGTCCCTGGTGGGCGTCGCGATCGCGGTGTGCTCGCTCACCCTGGTCGTCGCGATGTCGACGATGGCGCAGGACTCGCTGCGGGCCAGCTACGAGCAGATGAGCGGCCGCGCGGCCACCCTCACCCTCGAGACGGAGGACCCGCGGCTGAGCGCCGATCCCGCCGCACTGCGCCAGGCTGCGGACCCGGTGCTCGAGGAGTTCTCGATCACGCGGACGACCGTCCTGTCGCAGACGCAGGTGCTGGTCACCGGCGAGTACGGCGACGAGTGGGCGGACACGCTGCTCATCGAGCCGGACCACGGCACGATCTTCAGCACGGAGCTGGTGGCCGGTCGCTGGTTCGCCCCCGGCGACGAGCAGAACCTCGCCCCGGCGGCCGTCGTGAACGAGAACGTCCTGGAGGACCAGGGCCTCACCGCCTCGGACCTGCCCGCCTCGATCGAGCTGGCCGCGACCGAGGGCGCGGCCCCGCTGACCGCGACCGTCATCGGGGTGACGCCCGGCAACCAGTGGGACATGCGCGAGGTCCGCCTGCTGGCCGGGGCGCCGGCTTCGACCGCGCTGGCGCAGGAGCCGCAGCAGTTCTCCCTGCAGGCGTGGGTGCCGGAGGAGATCGCCGACGACCTCGCCCAGCAGGTCTCCTCCCGGCTGAGCACCACGACGGGCGGGACGTGGTCCGGCTACCGGTCCGACGCCTTCGCCTTCGGGGACGATCCCCTGGGCGTCCTGCGGACGATCCTCCTGGCGATCGCGGGCCTCATCCTGTTCCTGGGCGTCATGGGCCTGCTCAACATCGCGCTCGTGACGGTGCAGCAGCGGGTGCGGGAGATCGGCATCCGCCGCAGCTTCGGCGCCACCGGGGCCCGCGTCTTCTTCTCCGTCATGATGGAGTCCGTCGTCGCGACGAGCCTGGCCGGCGTCGTGGGGATCGCCGTCTCCGTCCTCATCCTCCGCACGCCCGCGGTCATGGCGATCCTGACCGATGGCATGGCAGCAGCTCCCGCGTTCCCCGTGTCCGCGGCGCTCGTGGGCTTCGCGGTGTCCGTGGGGGCGGGTGCACTGGCGGGCCTCCTGCCGGCGATCGTCGCGACCCGCGCCCGCATCGTCGACGCGATCCGGGCGTAGAGGCGCTGTGCGTCCGTGTGCCGCCGGCGGACGCCGTCCGCCCGGCCCGTCGGCTACCATGGTCGGCACACGGGAGCTTGGCGGATCCAGGCTGAGAGGAGGGCATCGAGCCCTCGACCGTCGAACCTGAACCGGATAATGCCGGCGCAGGGAGACCTTTCTTCATCACCCGTGCCGTTCGTCGAACGAAAGGCACTGCTCATGACGCACTCGTCTGCAGACGCATCCACCCCCTCGACCGCGCAGAGGACCCCCGCCGAGGCCGCCGCCGGCCCCGCGTCCCCGTCACCGGGACGCTCGGGCGCGGGCCGCCACCGCTGGCGGACGCTCGACATCGTCATCGCCGCGGTCCTGGGTGTGGTCATCGGTCTCATCTTCACGTTCTGGAACTTCGCCGGCTATGCCGGATTCCTCGCCCTCGACGCGCTGACACCGGGCTTCGGCGGTCTGGTCACCGGCGTCTGGCTGCTGGGCGGAGTCGCGGGCGGCCTCGTCATCCGCAAGCCCGGTGCGGCCCTGTTCGTCGAGGTCCTGGCCGCGGTCGTCTCGATGCTGCTGGGCAGCCAGTGGGCGGTCGAGACGATCTACTCCGGCATCGCCCAGGGCCTGGGCGCCGAGCTCGTCTTCCTCCTGCTGGGCTACCGCCGCTTCGGGCTGGCCGCCGCGGCGCTGGCGGGCATCGGCTCCGCCGTCGCCGCGTGGACGCTCGAGCTCTTCCTCTCCGGCAACATCGAGATGAGTGCCCAGTTCCTCGTCATCTACCTCACGTGCCTCATCATCTCCGGTGCCCTGCTGGCAGGCGCGTTGGGCTGGGTGCTCACGCGTGCGCTCGCCCGCACGGGCGCACTGGATCGCTTCGCGGCGGGCCGGGAGATCCGGGGCCTCGCGTGAGCGGGGCCGCGCGCGTACGCTCCGCTCACGGATCCGGACCCGCCCGCGTCGTCGCGACGGGGTGGGGCTGGCGGCACGCCTCCCGCAGGAGGGCGGCCGTGGCCGGGGTCGACCTCGTCCTCGAGCCCGGCGAGCGGGTCCTCCTGCTGGGCCCGTCCGGCGCCGGCAAGTCGACCCTGCTGGGCGGCCTCGCGGGCATCCTGGGCGATGAGGAGGACGGCGAGGAGACCGGCACGCTCACCCTGGACGGGCAACTCGCCGCCTCGCAGCGAGGGCGGGCGGGCCTCGTCCTGCAGGACCCGGACGCCAACACGATCCTGCCCGCGCTGGGCGACGACGTCGCCTTCGGGCTGGAGAACCTCGCGGTTCCGCGCGAGGAGATCTGGCCGCGGGTCCGTGCGGCCCTCGACGCGGTGGGGCTGACCTACCCGCTCGACCGCCCCACCGCCCACCTGTCCGGCGGCGAGCGACAGCGCCTCGCGATCGCCGGTGTGCTCGCGATGGAGCCGGGCCTCCTCCTGCTGGACGAGCCCACCGCGAACCTCGACCACGCGGGCGCGGACGAGGTCCGGCGCGCCGTCGCGGCGACCTCCACGACCCTCGTCATCGTCGATCACCGTGTGGACCAGTGGATCGACCTCGTCGACCGCGTCCTCGTCCTGGAGCCCGGCGGCGGCATCACCGCGGACGGCTCGCCCGCAGAGGTCTTCGACTCCCGGGGTGCGGCCCTCGCGGCCGCGGGCGTCTGGGTGCCCGGTGCCCGCCCCCAGATCGAGCGGGCGGGCAGGACCGCCGACCACGGCCTCGGCGACGTCCTCCTCGAGGCGGACGGCGCTGCGGTGGGGCACGGGCCCACCCCCGTGCAGCGCGGCATCGACCTGACGATCCGTGCGGGGGTCTCGACCGTCATCACGGGGCTCAACGGGACGGGGAAGTCCGCGCTCGCCGTCGCGCTCGCGGGCCTCGCCGCGCCGCTGGCCGGCACGCTCACGGCGCGGGGAGTCCTGGCGCACGGCACCGCGCGGGTCCAGCCGCACCGGTGGCGGTCGCGGGAGCTGCTCACGCGGATCGGGACCGTCTTCCAGCGCCCCGAGCACCAGTTCGTCGCCCGGAGCGTGCGCGAGGAGCTGGCCGTGGGCCCGCGCCTCACCCGGGCCGCGGACGCGGACGCCCGCGTCGACGCACTGCTGGAGCGGCTGCGCCTCACGCACCTGGCCGACGCCCACCCGTACACCCTGTCCGGCGGCGAGCAGCGCCGGCTGTCCGTCGCGACGGCGCTCGCGACCGCACCCGCGGTGCTCGTCCTCGACGAGCCCACGTTCGGGCAGGACCGGACGACGTGGACGGAGCTCGCGGCCCTCGTCGCCGCGCACGTGGACGGCGGGGGAGCGGCCGTGTCCGTCACCCATGATGACGACTACGTGCGCGTCCTGGGCGATGAGCGGCTGCACCTGAGCCGGGATGGGGCACCCGTCCTCGACCGGGCGGAGGTACGGGCGTGAGCACAGCAGCGACCGTGGACCATTCGATGGGGGACGACACCGCCGGCCGCGCACCGAGCCCCACCGCACAGCACACCCGCACGCCCGCACGGGATCCGTTGGCCAGCCTGAACCCGCTCGCGCTGTGGATCGCGGCCGCGCTCGCGTCGCTGCCGCTGCTCACCAGCATCGACCTGGTCAGCGGTGCGACGGCGCTGGGCGTGTGGCTCGTCGTCTTCCTCGCCCTGGGCATCACGCCGCGCACGATGCTCGCCCGGACGTGGCCGCTGCTCCTCGCTGCACCGCTCAGCGGGCTCAGCATGCTCCTGTACGCGCAGCCCGGCGGGCGCATCCACCTCTCCTGGTGGCTCGTGACGATCAGCGACAACTCGATCGAACTGGCCGCGGCCATCACGGTGCGCGTCCTGGCGATCGGCGTGCCCGCGCTCGTCGCGCTCGTGGGCATCGACCCCACGCGACTGGCCGATGCGCTGGGCCAGATCGCACGCCTGCCCGCCCGGTTCGTCGTGGGCGCCCTGGCCGCCGTGCGGCTGGCCGGCGTCCTCGCCGCCGACCACCGGTCCCTGGCACGGGCCCGCCGCGCCCGAGGCCTGGGAGACTCCCGCTCGCTGCGCGGCGCCCTCTCCCTGCCCTTCGCACTCGTCGTCGCCGCGGTGCGTCGCGGGACGATGCTCGCGACCGCGATGGAGGCCCGCGCGTTCGGCACGGGGGAGCGGACGTGGGCCAGGCCCTCGCGATTGCGCCGTCGCGACGCGGTTGCGATCGCGTGCGCGCTGGGCGTGT
>DWZY01000069.1 GCA_019117325.1 Candidatus Brevibacterium intestinigallinarum | reverse complement strand
CCGGTGGCCTCGAGCGCGTCCAGTCCGGCCTCGATCGCGGGGTTGAGGCCCGGTCCGCGCGTCTCGCCGACGATCTGCGCGCCCCGCTCCGACAGCTGCGCCGCGACGACGGGATCCTCCGTCACGACGAGCACGCGACGGACCGCGGGAACGGCGAGCGCGGCGGCGCACGCATCCGTCGCGAACGACAGGGCGAGCCGCTGCCGCAGGGCATCGTCGACCCCCGCGAGGCCCGTGCCCTCACGTCCCACACCCGCGTCATCCACGCCCGCGAGACCGGCTGCTCCGCCGCCCCCGCCTGCGAGGCGGGACTTCGCGGTGTCGAGGCGCTTGATCGGGATGATGACGTCCCAGCCGGCCCCGGTGTCCGGCTCCCCACCCCGCACACGCGTCATGGCTCGATCCCGTGCTCGCGCAGGGCCGCGGCGTAGCCCTCGTCGTAGCCCTCCGCACGCCCCACGGACCAGCCCTCCGCACGCCCCGCCGCCCACGATTCCGCGGCTCCCGTGTGGAACATGTCCTCCGCGTGCGGACGCAGCAGATCCGCCGCGCTGACGGGTCGGGGCTCGTCGTGGACCAGGTGACCCAGCCCCCGGATCACGGCGATCGGGAGGCCCTGAGCCTTCCCCTTGACGAGGTCGGCGGCCCCGGCGATCGCGTCCGCGGTCGCCGTGATCGTCACGCTCATCTCCTGCCCGTACTCGTCGCGGGTGCCGCGCAGGTCCTCGACCGCGTCCATGCCCGCGATCCCGATCGCGGCGTCGGTCTGCCCCACCCGCCACGCGCGACCCAGCGTGTCCGTCACGATGACGCCCACGCGGATGCCCAGCCGCTCCCGGATCGCATCGACAAGGATCCGGGCGGAGCGGTCGGGGTCCTCCGGCAGGAGCAGCACGGTGCCCACGGGCACGCTGCTGCTGTCGACGCCCGCTGCGGCCGCGATGATCCCCAGCCGGTTCTGGACGATCCGGACGGTGCCGCCCGGCGTCTCCCGGCTGGCGACGAGGCGGACCGTCTCGTCCGTGATCGCCTGCTCGCGGTCGTCCGCCTGCACGAACCGGTCCTCCGCCTTCGACACGATCTTCGAGGTGACCGCCAGGATGTCGCCGTCGCGCAACCTCCCATCCGCCGCCGCGACGGTGAGCGCGGCCAGATCATCGCCGGGCCGCACCTCACCGATACCATCGAGAGCGAAGATCTGCAGGGTCATGGGTGCCTCCTCGGGATCCGGACCACTGGGGTCTCACCTGGGTGTCCGCGCCTCGCGGCACCCCGCCTCACCACCAGGGGGTCCCCATGGCGTCGATCGGTCTCTCGCTGCGACTCGAGCACCTGCCACCCCGGGACGCGGTCGATCTGGCCGTCCACGCGGAGAGCCACGGCTTCTCCGGCGTCATGGCCGCCGACCACTTCCAGCCGTGGACCCCGGAGCAGGGGCAGGCCCCCTTCGTCTGGAGCGTCCTCGCAGCGATCGGCGAGCACACGACGGGAGACCTGGGCCCCGGGGTGACGACCCCCAGCTTCCGGTGGCATCCCGCGGTGGTGGCCCAGGCCTCGGCGACGACGGCCGCGCTGTTCCCGGGCCGGCACTGGCTGGGGATCGGCTCCGGCGAGGCCCTCAACGAGCACATAGTCGCCCAGTACTGGCCCGAGGCCCCAGAGCGGATCGACCGCATGTTCGAGGCCGTCGACCTCATCCAGCGCCTCTTCGCCGGCTCGCTGCAGCACCGCGACGTGCGCTACGCGGGCACCCACTTCACGATGGAGTCCACCCGCCTGTGGACCATGCCGGAGGTCGCGCCACCCATCCTCGTCGCGGCCTCGGGCCCGGTCGCGGCCCGGCGGGTGGGCCGCCACGCGGACGGGATCATCACGGTGGGCGCGCCCGGCGACCGCGTATCCCAGCTGCTGGCCCGGTTCGACGAGGGCGCCCGCGAGGCCGGCCGCGACCCCGCCACCCTCACCCGCGCGATCCAGCTGGACGTCTCGTGGGCACCCACCCAGCACGAGGCGACCGAGCAGGCGCTCACGCTGTGGCCCAACGGGGCGATGCCGTTCCGCAAGTCCGATATCCGCTCGCCGTACGACTTCCGCCAGCTGGCCCGCACCGTGCGCGCGGAGGACTTCACCGGCCACGTGCACATCTCCCCGGACCTCGACGCGCACCGCGCGTACATCCAGGCGCACCTGGACATGGGCTTCGACCGCATCTACCTGCATCACGTCGCCGCCTGCCCGCGCAGCGCCATCACCGCGTTCGGCGAGGAGGTGCTGCCCGCGCTCCGGCTGCCCTGAGGCTCCGGCAGGCTCAGCGCGAACACGGGCGCGAGGCTGCGGGGGTGGCGCAGGACGTCCGCCTCGACCCCGTAGACCTCCCGGATGGTGTCCGGGGTCAGCACGCTGTCGGGATCGCCCGCCGCGTGGAGGGCCCCGTCGCGCAGGACGAGGACCGTGTCGCACACGGCCGCCGCGTGCGTGAGGTCGTGCAGCGCCGCGATGAGCGTGAGCCCGTCGTTCGCCAGTCGTCGCATGAGGCCCAGCGTCCGCAGCTGCGCGTGGGGATCAAGGTGGTTCGTGGGCTCGTCCAGCAGGAGGAGCTGCGGCTCCTGGGCCAGCGCGCGTGCCAGCCCGACCCGTTGCTGCTGCCCGCCGGACAGTGTCGTGAAGCGGCGCTCGGCCAGGTCCAGGCAGCCGGCCGTCGACATCGCGTCCTCGACTGCTGCTGCGTCTTCCGCGCTCGTGCCGCCGAAGCGCAGCGCCCGCTGGTGGGGCATGCGGCCCAGTTCCACGACCTCGCGCACGGTCAGGGGCTCGGAGGTGTGCGCGCTCTGCTCGACGAGCGCCAGCAGCCGGGCGCGCCGGCGGACAGACAGCCGCAGCAGGTCCGTGTCCTCCCAGCCGATCGCACCGCCGCTCACGGGCACGAGGCCGGCGAGCGCCCGCAGCAGCGTCGACTTCCCGGCGCCGTTGGGGCCGATGATGCCGGTGACGGTCCCGCGCGGCAAGACGGCGGAGACCGCGTCGACGATCCGGGTGCCGCCCAGGTCCACGGACACGTCCTCGAGCACGAGGGTCATGCCGCACCTCCCTTCCGGCGCGCCAGCAGGAGCGCGAAGACGGGTGCGCCCAGGACCGCGGTGACGATGCCCACGGGCAGCTCGCGCGGGTCGAAGGCGGTCCGGGCCAGCGTGTCCGCCCACAGCAGCAGCACCGCTCCGCCCAGCGCGGACACGGGCAGGACCGCGCGGTAACCGGGGCCCACGATGAGGCGCACCGCGTGCGGGACGACGAGCCCCACGAAGCCGATCGCCCCGCTCATCGACACGAGGATGCCGGTGAGCACCGCGGTCGCCGCGAGCATGAGCCAGCGGACCCGCTCGACCCGCACCCCCAGCGACACGGCGGCGTCGTCACCGAAGGCGAACGCGTCGAGGAGTCGCGCGGACGCGATGAGCGGCACCCCGATGACGACGACCGCGACGGTGCCCAGCACGCCGTCGTGCCAGTCGGCGCCGCTGAGGGAGCCCATGAGCCAGCTGAGGATGTTGCGGTACGAATCGCCCTGCGCGTTCCAGAAGATGAGCAGGCTGGTGAGCGCGCCAGCCAGCGACGACACCGCGACACCGGCCAGGATCGTCCGCGCGGGGGTGAGGCCGCCGGCCAGTTGGGCCAGGCCCAGCGTCGCCAGCAGCGCCGCCATCGCCCCGATGAACGCGGCCGCCGGCAGCAGGAACTGGGCGCCCACCAGCAGGGCGACGACCGCGCCCACGGACGCACCGGAGGACAGCCCCAGCAGGTACGGGTCGGACAGCGGGTTGCGGGTCGTCGCCTGCATGACCGCGCCGCACAGCGCGAGCCCCGCACCCACCGCGGCTGCGGTCAGCACCCGCGGCATCCGCAGGTTCCAGATGATGCCGTCCTCCATCGGGCTGAGCCCCGACGCGCTGGCACCCAGCCGAGCCCCCAGGCTCGCGAGGACATCTGCGACCGTGATGCTCGCCGGCCCCAGGGTCACGGCGACGCACACCGAGGCCGCGAGCACCACCACGAGCACGAGACCCAGTCCCAGCGCACGACCGACCCGCACGCCCGACCGCACGCGATCGGGTGAGCGCTGGTGGTGGTCATCCGCGCCGAGCCCGAGGCCGGGGCCGGTCCCGAGTCCACCCCCAGTCCCAGCCCCGCGGCCGCCGGTCGCCGCGCGAGCCGCCTGAGCCTCCGGGCCGCGTCCGTGCACCTCCGGGCCGGACGCAGCCGTCGCGTCCCCGCCCGCGTGCGGCGGGGCGAGGCCGGTCTCGTGCCCGGTCGTCGTCATGACCCGAGTGCCTCGTACTGCTCGGCGAGATCCGCGACCGCCTGCGCGTTGCGCACGCCGGCCTCGCTCGCGGCGAAGGGGATGCGCAGGTAGGAGCCGGACCGGACCGCCTGGATGCCCGCGGTCGCGGGGTTCGACTCGAGGCGGTCGATCTTGTCGTCCGCGGTGTTCCACTCCGCGTCGACGAGGATGATGACCTCCGGATCGCGCTCGACGATGGTCTCCCAGCCCAGGCTCGTCCACGTGTCATCGACGTCCGCGACGATGTTCTCCATCCCCAGCTGCTCCATCATCATCGCGGGCGCGCCACTGCCGGCCCCCACGTACGGGGTGTCCGTCCCCGAGGAGTACCAGAGCACCGACGGCGCCCCCTCCACCGGATCCACGCCGTCGAGGATCTCGCGCTGGGAGGCGACCAGGGCCTCGGCGGCATCGTTCGCATCGACAATGCGCCCGGCCTCCTCGATGTCGTCGAACACGTCGTCGAAGGTGAGCGAGTCCGGCTTGTACCCCTCGCCCTGGCACGCGGACGGGGCGACGTAGCTATTCACGCCGAAGTCCGCGAACGAATCCCGCTCTCCGGCGCCGTCCGCGGCGAACACGGACTCCCAGCCGGCGAAGACGAGGTCCGGCTCCAGGCCCAGCACCACCTCCTGCGACGGGACCGCGTCGGAGATCTCCGGGACGTCCGTGCCCTCCTGCGCAAGGTCCTCGGGCAGGGGGCCGTCGCTGAAAGCGGTGCCCACCATCCGGTCGCCCATCCCCAGGGACAGCATGAGCTCCGTCGTCGTCGACTTGACGGTGAGGATCTTCTGCGGCGGCGCCTCGAAGGTGACCTCGGTGCCGCAGTTGTCGAGCGTGACGGGAAAGCCTGCGGCCTCGCCCGAGGCCGTGGTCGAGTCGGGGGGATCGCCCTCGCTCGCGGCGGATCCGGTCGAGCAGGCGGATAGGAGGAGGGTCGCTGCCACGACGGGAGCGAGCGCAGTGACGGGAGCTGCCGCGCGACGACGCGCAGAGCGGAAAGTTCGCATGAGTCCTCATCGACACATCAGTGCTGGGGTGGCGGCGCGAAGCGCGCGACCGCTCATCCGACGGCGAAGACTGCCGCACACCGCCCGGTCCGGGCGGGGAAACCGGGGACAGGAGGTCCCACAGGACTGGGATCCTACGCGACGCGTGCGACCAGGAGAAGGGGCGAGTGCCGCAGCGTGCGCACACCCGCAGTCGTGAGTGCCGTCGTGAGTGCCATCACATCGCCGTGATCCGGATCATGAAAGGATCAGGATATGGAGTTCCCGTTCACTCTCAATCAGCTGCGCTACTTCAGCGAGGTCGCGCGGCACGAGAGCATGCGGATCGCCGCGGAGGAGCTCCACGTCTCGCAGTCCGCCGTGTCCACCGCGATCGCGCAGCTGGAGCGCAGCCTGCACGTGCAGCTGTTCATCCGCCACCGGAACCGCAGCGTGACCCTGTCGCCGGCCGGCCGGCGGTTCGCGGCCCGAACGCGCACGTTCCTCGCCGGCGCGGAGGCGCTGGGCGAGCACGGGGCGCTGCTGGGCGGCACGCTGACCGGTCGCCTCACGGTGGGCGTGTACGCACCCATCGCCCCGTTCCGCTTCCCCCGCGTGCTCACGACGTTCGAGGAACAGCATCCGGGCGTGGACGTCGACCTCATCGCCGGAAACCTCGAGGAGGTCCGCGCCGCGCTGGTCGACGGCCAGTGCGAGATCGCGCTCATGTACGCCCACGGCCTGGGCCCCGGCTTCGAGACCCGGGTCATCGAGACGGTCCGGCCGCACGTGTTCGTCTCCAGCGAGCACCCGCTGGCCGACCGCGAGTCCGTCCACCTGGCGGAGTTCGCGGACGAGCCGTTCATCCAGCTCGACTTCCCGTTCTCGCGCGACTACTACGACCAGCTCTTCCGCCTCGTGGGCGTCGCCCCGCACGTCCGCTACAGCTTCAACGACTACGAGACCGTCCGCTCGTTCGCCGCGATGGGCCACGGGTACGCTCTGCTGAATCAGAATCCGATCTCCGCGACCTATTCGGGAGCGCAGCTGGTCGCCCTCGACCTGGCCGACGAGCTTCCCCACATCGAGGTCGTGGCCGTCTGGCTGGAGAA
>DWZY01000068.1 GCA_019117325.1 Candidatus Brevibacterium intestinigallinarum | reverse complement strand
CGTTCCTCCAGCGCGTCACCCTGCGCTCGTCCGTCATCGTCCCGATCGTCGGCATCATGCTGGGTGCCGTCGTGGGCGCGGTCTCCACCTTCATCGCCCTGCAGACGGACATGCTCCAGAGCCTGGGCATCTGGTTCGCAGGCTCCTTCACCGGCATCATCCAGGGGAAGTACGAGCCGCTGCTAGTCGTCATCATCGTGGTCGTCGCCGTGTTCGTCTCCGCCGATCGCTTCACCGCGGCCGGCCTGGGCGAGGAGTTCTCCACGAACCTCGGCCTCAACTACCGCGCCGTCGTCCTGCTGGGCACCGGGCTCATCGCGATCGCGACCGGCGTCGTCACGGTCGTCGTGGGCAACCTCCCGTTCCTGGGACTCATCGTGCCCAACATCGTGTCGATGTTCCGCGGCGATGACCTGCGCTCCAACCTGCCGTGGGTCGCACTCACCGGCATCGCCCTCGTGACCGTGTGCGACCTGCTGGGCCGCACGATCATCGCTCCGTTCGAGATCCCCGTCTCGCTCATCCTCGCCCTGGTGGGCGCCGTCGTCTTCGTCGCTCTCATCGCGCGGAAGAGCTGAGCCGCACCCGCGGCCGGCCGCTGCGCGCCCACCACCGTCCCTCACGGAAGAATCCCCATGTCAGCCACCACCGACCAGGAGCTCCCCGGCTCACCCGATGACCGGCGGTCCGGGTCAGCGCGGCCTGAGTCAGCGCGGCCCGGTCGTCCGCAGTCACCGACCGAGCCGTCCCGCGACGGACTCTTCGCAGAGGCCGACGCGCACCGGCGCTCCGGCGCCCTGCCCTCCCGGCGCGCGGCCCGCAGGTACTGGCTCACGATGGCGATACTCGTCGTGCTCGCCGCGGCCTCCATCCTGGGCGTCCTGGCGTACGACAACCCCATGGAGTTCGGCTCGCGCGGCTTCTGGCTCATCGCCCAGATGCGAATGACGAGCATCGTCGTCATCGTCGTCATCGCGTTCTGCCAGGGGATCGCGACGATCGCGTTCCAGACCATCACGAACAACCGGATCCTCACGCCGTCGGTCATGGGCTTCGAATCGCTCTACCGCCTCGTGCAGACATCGGCCGTCTACTTCCTGGGGGCCGCCGGGATCACCTTCCTCACCGGGCCGGGGCAGTTCCTGCTCCAGATCGCCCTCATGGTGGCGTTCGCCGCGGTGCTCTACGGCTGGCTGCTGGTCCGGCGCAGTGGGAACCTGCAGATCACCCTGCTCGTGGGCATCGTGCTGGGCGGCGGACTGGGTGCCGCGGCGACCTTCCTGCAGCGCCTGCTCACCCCCAGCGAGTTCGACATCCTCACGGCGCGGCTCATCGGCTCGATCGCGAACGCGGACACCGACGAGCTGGGCTGGGCGATCGGCCTGGCCGCCGTCACCGGCCTCCTCCTGTGGATGCAGGGCGGTCGCCTCAACGTCATGTCGCTGGGACGTGACACGGCGATGAACCTGGGGCTGGCCCACCGCCGGCAGATGATCATCGTCCTGCTCCTGGTGTCCGTCCTCATGGCGGTCTCGACCGCACTCGTGGGACCCATGACGTTCCTGGGCTTCCTCATCGCGATGCTCGCCTACCAGCTGGGCGACACGTACGACCACCGGCTCCTCTTCCCCATGGCGTGGCTCATCGGCATCGTCGTGCTGGCCGGCTCGTACTTCGTCCTCAAGCACCTCTTCTACGCCGAGGGCTCCGTCGGCATCATCATCGAGGTCGTGGGCGGCACGTTCTTCCTCGCATACATCCTCCGAAAGGGCCGCCTGTGATCACGCTCAGCTCCGTTCTGCGCCGCTACACCTCCGAGGTGGCGATCGGCCCCGTCGACCTCGAGATCCAGCACGGCGGCATCACCGCGCTCGTGGGCCCCAACGGCGCGGGCAAGTCGACGCTGCTCACGATGATCGGGCGGCTCATGGGCATGGACGCCGGCACCATCACGGTGGCCGGCCTGGACGTCACGAAGACTCCGTCGAAGGAGCTGGCGAAGACCATCTCGATCCTGCGCCAGGAGAACCACTTCGTCACCCGACTGACAGTGCGCCAGCTGGTGGGCTTCGGCCGCTTCCCGCACTCGAACGGGCGCCTGGCCGTCGAGGACGAGCGGATCATCAGCCGGTCGATCGACTTCCTCAACCTCGAGGAGCTGGAGTCCCGGTTCCTGGACGAGCTCTCCGGCGGTCAGCGCCAGCGGGCGTACGTCGCGATGGTGCTGGCCCAGGACACGGAGTACGTGCTGCTGGACGAGCCGCTCAACAACCTCGACATGCAGCACTCCGTCCAGATGATGAAGCACCTGCGCCGGGCGGCCCGGGAGCTGGGCAAGACGATCGTCATCGTGCTGCACGACATCAACTTCGCCGGCCACTACGCGGATCACATCTGCGCGCTCAAGAAGGGCGAGGTCGTCGCGCTGGGAACGCCGGAGGAGATCATGGTGCCGGAGACGCTGTCCGCGATCTTCAACACCCCGATCGACGTCATCGAGGGACCCCGAGGCCTCCTGGCCTGCTACTACTGAGCAGCGACCGTCAGGAAGACACCTCGCCAGAAAGACACCGGGAATCGCAAACTACGCCGCTATGGCGGTGCAGTGTGCGATTCCCGGTGTCTTTCCGGACTGAGATGCAGAAACTTCAGCCGCGGGCCAGCAGCAGCACGAACCGCTCCCGGGTGTCCGCGACGACGGTGAGTTCCGGGGCGGGTTGGACCGCCGAGGCCCCCTCGCCTGCCACTGGTGCTGCCGGCTGGATCGTCGCGCCCGTGTCCTCGCGCAGGAACGAGTCCGCGCGACGGTGGACGAACCGGCCAGCACACTGGGCGACGTACGCGCCGCCGGCGTAGTCATAGACGCCCAGGCCGCGCTCGTAGTAGGCGTTCACGCGGCCCTCGGCGGCCATGCACAGGTCGATCGCCGCGGAGCCGCACCGGCGCACATCGTCGAAGTCCTCCATGACACGGCCCAGCGCCTCGAGCTGCACGGCCCGTCGCTCCGGCGCATAGCCGAAGCCCGTCGCGACGACCCGGCCCGAGGACGGCGCCCCTCCCCCGTCCAGCTCCCGCACCGCTGCGGTCGGGTCCTCGAGCGCGCTCAGCGGCGCAGCCCAGGCGCGGCCGTCGACCGCGAACCACACGCGGTCCAGCAGTGGGGCGGCCACGAGGCCCGCGACCCAGCCGTCATCCGGGGCGGCAGGGTCCGCAGAGGCGAGGCGCACGCCCACGGAGAAGCAGAAGTGCTCGATGCTGCGGACGAAATTGACGGTCCCATCGATCGGATCGACGTGCCAGACGAGCTTCTCGCCCGCACCATCCTCGGCCGCTCCGGCCTCACCACCAGCACGGCCCGCACCTGCACGGCCAGCCGCTGCGGCCTCGGCGGCCCTCGTCAGTCGCTCCTCGACCCGCGTGCCACCCTCAACGTCTGCGAGCGCCCGCGCAGCGGCGCCCTCCTCACCCACCATCGTGTCACCGGGGCGGCGGGCGGCCAGGTGGTGGCGGACCAGCGCCTCGATCTCCGAATCGGCGGCGGTGACGAGGTCGTTGCCGCCGTCCTTGGCGTCGACGGCCTCGGCGGTGAGCCGGTCGGCCCACGCGAGCATGCGGGCGGTGGCGATGAGTGCGGTCTCCCGCGCGACGTCCAGGACCGGATCTGAGAAGAGAGGGATCACGCGCTCATGGTCGCACATCCCGCAGGCGCCGGCCGTCTCCCGCACGACCCCCGGGCCCGGGCTGCGCGGCGCCGCGTCCTGCCGTGCGGAAACCGCCCCCGCTTCTGCCTGCTCATGTGCGACGATGGCCACACACCGCCGGCACGCGTGCACCGCAGCACGATCCTCCCGACCGCCGCTGGTCGGGCCCGCCGGCCGACTGAGAGGAGCCCCCGTGAACGGTGCCGATTCCCTGCTGGCGACGCTGGAGCACAACGGAGTCACGACCTGCTTCGCGAACCCCGGAACTTCAGAGATGCACTTCGTCGCGGCACTCGACGGGACACCCGGAGTCCGCGGCGTGCTGGGGCTGTTCGAGGGCGCGGTGACGGGCGCTGCCGACGGCTACGCGCGGATGACGGACCAGCCGGCCGCGACCCTCCTGCACTTGGGCCCGGGCCTGGCGAACGGCCTGTCGAACCTGCACAATGCCCTGCGCGCGCACTCCCCCGTCGTCAACGTCATCGGCGATCACGCCAGCTACCACCGCGCGCTTGACGCACCGCTCACCAGCGACGTCGAAGGCACCGCGCGCCCGTTCTCCCACTGGGTGCGCACCTCGATCGACGAGCAGGCACTCGCCCACGACGTCGCGGACGCCATCACTGTCGCCCGCCGCGGTCAGGTCGCCTCGCTCATCCTCCCGGCCGACGCGGCCTGGAACGAGCTCTCCACACCCGCGGCGTCGCCCACCGCACTGCCCGCACCGCTGCCGGTGGTCGATGGGGCCGTCGCCGAGGCCACGGCTCGGGCGCTGCTGGACGCGGGCTCGCGCGGGGCGATCCTCCTGGGCGGACGGACCCCGCGCGCGGACGCCCTCGCTGCGGCCGGCCGGATCGCGCAAGCGACCGGGGCCACCGTTTTCACCGGAACCTTCGCGCCCCGAGTGGAGCGCGGAGCGGGCCGGTTCGCGGCCCAGAAGCTGCCGTACGCGGTCGACGAGGCGCAGCAGGTGCTGTCGCAGTTCGACACGCTCGTCCTCGTGGGCGCGAAGCCGCCGGTCGCGTTCTTCGCCTACCCGACGAAGCGCAGCACGCTCGCAACACCGGGCACGCACATGATCGACCTGACCCCGGAGACGCCGCGCGCGGACCTGCCGCTCCAGGCGGTGCTGGACTCCCTGCCGCAGGCGGCCCGGACGAAGGCGGCGGAGGCGAAGCCGGTCGACCTCGACCTGCCGCAGCGACCCACCGGGACGATCACGCCGGAGAAGCTGGGCGTGTTCCTGGCGGGCGCGATCCCGGAGAACGCGATCGTCGTCGACGAGTCGATCACGTCCGGGCGGACGTTCCCCGAGGCGACCGCGGCGTCCCGTCCGCACGACTGGTTCAATCCCACCGGTGGCTCGATCGGCTGGGCGCTGCCCGTCGCCACAGGCGCCGCGATCGCGTGCCCGGATCGCACGGTCATCGCGCTCGAGTCCGACGGGTCCGGCCTCTACATGCCGCAGACGCTGTGGACGCAGGCGCGCGAGGGCGTGCGCGTCGTGACGCTCATCCTGGCGAACCGGAAGTACCAGATCCTGCGCCACGAGATGAAGAACGTGGGAGTCGAGATGGTGGGCGACACCGCGGCGACCCTGCTGGACCTCGAGCGGCCCGTCGTCGACTGGGTGTCCGTGTCGCGCGGCTTCGGTGTCCCGGCGGAGAGCGTCGAGACGATCGAGGAGCTGTCCGCCGCCTACGAGCGGGCGCTCGCGGCCGACGGACCGGCACTCATCGAGGTCGTTCTCTGATTGTCGGGGCCGCGCGCTGAGTCGCTCTCAGCGCGCAGCCCTCACACGGGGCCGTCCCCCGAAACGATTCTCGCGATGTACAGGGAAGTTCGCCTGTACATCGCGAGAATCGTGTGAACTCGAACGGGAGTGGTTCGAGCCCGGTG